>JAIWAJ010000086.1:0-6357 GCA_048634435.1 Methanosarcinales archaeon | reverse complement strand
AACAGACAACAGAACCCTAAACGCGACAATAGAAATAAAATACATGCTAATACTCACAGTAACTCCTGACTCAATAAGCACATGGTACGCACGGCCCGACGATGGGGGCGCAAACTACAACTCAGAACCAGCAGCAAACTGGCTCGACCCGGGAACTAACAGCTCACAGGCATCAAGCGCAGTGACAGTATCCCTCTCAGAAGACTCCTCAGACGCAAACAGCGGAATCTGGCTCCTTGGAACAAACCTCACATCGCTCCAGCCATCAAGCTACCACATACCGGTATGCAACCTGTCAAGATGCTCAGGAAACCTCACAAATTACCCCACACCAAACTCAGCAAGCGCATGCCTCTCAAACCCCGCAAACGAGCTAAAAGAACACTACACACAACTCGAATCATACCTGAAATCAGGCGAATCAAAACAATTCGTCCTCTTCCTCGACATACCTTTCGGCATATCAGGTCAGGTCGGAGGCTACAACGGCACACTCTGGGTAAAAGTCAACGGGACAGCGTGATAAAATGAAAAAGAACAGAATCATCAATCTCAAAAAAAGGAAGAATAATCCATCAGAATCAGCAACCTTTAATCACCTGCTTATAGCTCTCTTTATGACGCTATTATTTGCCCCCTTGGCTTACGCAGACACCTCACTCGGAAGCACATTTACCACAAAAAATTTAAGATTGTCTCCTGGTCAGCAGGAAATAATCGAAGTCACATTCTTCAACACCGGCAGCACTGATATTGACTTGTATATAGAGCAAATAACCCCAATCGAAAAAACATCCACGATAAGCGACATAAAAGCATATATCACGCAAAAAAAGAACAGCATACTAGTCATTGATCCTTCCCTCACACTAAAAAGCGTACCTGCAACAAAAACACCCTCCAAAAACTCAGGCACCACATGGGTGGTACTCGGGAAAAAAGGAGACCTCTACGTCCCCGCAAAAAAAGTATACTTCCTGATAGAAGTCCCAAACAAAAAAACATACGCAAAAAACAAATACACCCTCCTATTCCGCGTTCGCACTCAAAACATAAACACGATACAGGACAGCACCACAGCATCCATAGGACAGGTCCGCGAGTTCCCCCTAACAGTCACCATCCAAAACATAGTACCTAACCCCAAATACGCAGACAAAAATACAGGACCATCAAAAAAAACATACACCCCGCTAACAAAAACCACCCCTACTCTTACAGACACAACGAATGATTTGCGAGAGTCAGACACGAATGACAATTACATAAACAACCATATACCACAAGACGACACAAGCCCAGACAACTCTGCCCAAAACGCAAAAAACCCGGACAACACATCAGCAGGCAACAACACCCCGACACAGAACACAGACATAAAAGACCATATCACAGGTCTTGTAACAGGAAATAATCCATCCGGCGAGGGCGCATATAACTATATGACAATAATAATAATACTTATAGGTACATTTGTCCTTTATCGCATAGTCAAGTCCGGCTAACATCGAGATGGTATATCCTTATTGAAGGAATTAGCCTCCACAATCTCTTTTTGATATCTCAATATATTAGAATAAAATTATAATGAAATTGAGAAATATAATTCTATTATCCTAAAATTATATTATTATCTCAACATTACTTATTAGTGACATCGAAAGATATATATATGGGACGGTTTTAATATATCGATATAACACAAGAACTCATAAAAAAGGATTAAGGGAGATAAACATGAATGATACTAATACTGTTTTAGGAATGTTTCTGGCATTAGCTGTCATGTCTCTGCTTCTGGGTTCTACTTCTATGATGGATATTGCAAGTGGAGCCGAAGGTAATGACACAATTACAATCTCGATAAATATTTCAGAAAAAACAATGGTTGACATCAACCCAAGTACCCTTACATGGAACGCAAGCAACATATACCCTGGCAGTGTGGCAGATAGCACGAAAGAAGCAAATAACTACGGCAATATCTGGATAGAGAATATTGGCTCAACTAACATAACAAAAATCTGGTTCAACAACTCATACCCGTCCGATAGACCATTTGGTTCTGGTGACCCCGATGCTTATGATCCCGCAAATTTTGTGGTTCTAGCCAACACAAGCAGCAGTTCCCCTTACTTTATCAACAGGGTGGAACACCGGGAAAATGACAGCATGTATATCTCAATACCAGGCACTGCCAGTGCATCTGCGCCAGAGGACATGTTTGGAAGGTTCAGGAACAACAGTTACGAGTATTTCTTTATAGTAGAAGGAACAAACGGAAACAACTGTACAGAAGGTACATTGCGTTACAGCACGGACCCGCACACAAAAGACAGTACTGGAGATACAAATCTGGCAGACAACACCGGCTACGTATTGCAGTCAGTAGATGATTGGAGCGTAACCAACGTCACTTTTGGCAGCGAAACTTACTGCTTTGCTGTCCATTACGATTGCTCAAAAGCCATGTTCCACAAATGGAATGCAGATGCACCTGGGGCTGGAACAGGACTCTGTAGTAACGTTCCCAGCCATTTCCTTAGCTCAAACTTGGTTCCCGGCGATTTGGAAAAAGCATGGGTTAAAGCTTACATTCCTTACGGGGTGCCATACTGGGGCACTCTCGGTGGTTCATCAGGCGGGACATTGACAGTATTTGTGGATGTGAGTTAGCCATGATGAAAATTCAAATGCAAGAAAGAGGAGATAAAATGGCGAAAAGAGAAAACGTGCCTGTCAGTGTAATAATCCAAAAGATAGTCGGAGAATCAAAAGAGCCGCTGTCAACTTACGAGATTGCCAAAAAGGCAAACCTTTCATGGTCAACAGTAAACATCCATTCCTACAAGCTCAAGGACCAGGGAATAATCGATTGTAGGCTGGAGGTAGCTGAAGTTGGCTCCGGGAAAAAAATGTTATGGTTCCTGAAAAAAGGGGGTAATTAATATGAAAAGAAAAATAAATTACACAAAAGGACAAATAAAATTTTACAGCATATTATTTTTTACAGTCTTTGCGATAACTATGCTATCAAGTACAGGAGAAAGAGCAGATGCAGCCACCAACGAAACAGGAAACGCGACAGTAAGTCTAACCATTGGCTCAAAAACAATGATTGATATTACACCGTCAGTGCTGGACTATGGTACACAAGATCCAGGCAGTGCGATAGAGAACTATACATACAATAGTCAAAATCTCAGCCAGATACAAATAGAAAATATCGGCTCAACTAACCTGACAAGCGTATGGTTCAACACAACACGGCCGACATTAAGGCCGTTTGGTACAGGTGTCGTAACAAATTACGACGCAGCAAATTTTTTGGCAATTAAAAACAGCACCATGGGAGTATCAGAATTTGCATTCGTTGACAGATTGGAATTCAATCACACTAAAGACATAGTGTATTTAACGCTTCCAACAAACTATAAGAGACAGGGAAGATTACATGTCGGTCCAAATGAATATTTCTGGGCAACAAACTCAACTGGAAATTACTGTAATGGAACCGATACAGAAATTCTTTACATCGGAACAACCCCCCACACAGAAAGCGCTACAGGCGATATTGTTTTGACAGACAATGCACAATCTATCACTTCATCCGGAGACATCGGTTGGGGTCTAGTGAACGATTTTACAGTAGGTAGTGCACATTACTGTGCTGCTGTTAGTGCAGACTGCAGTCAGGTAAGGTTCTACAGGTGGAATGCAGATGCTCCGGGTGCAGGTACCTGTACACTGGATGAACGATACCAAACTACGGACCTATATCCTGGAGACTCATTTGCCGTTGACGTAAGATTATATGTCCCCTATGGTGTACCTGTAGGTGCTGTATCCAACGGAACTTTGACTGTTATAGCAACTGCAGTATGAGATAAAATGGAGGGTTATATGTTTACACTCTCTTCCCTATTGACCCTGCCCTCCCTGGCAGGGTCACATTTTATTTTTTTATCATGCTCTCTTCCCTTTGACCCTGTTTCCCTAACAGGGTCATTTTCTTTTTTTAATCGTTATGATTTTCATTACATTCGTAACAATTTCCGAGCAATGAAGCGCTTAAAATTGCATAAATCTCTTGGTGAATTTTATGATTTTCATTCATCTCCACGAAAGCTTATATTCCAGAACTTCCATAATTTAACTGCCAAACACTCAGGAGTGATTCAAAATGCAGATAAGCTACACCTATGAGAATGTCAATCTACTGATAGTTTTGATCGGATTAATCATCATCATCCACATTATTACATTAAGAAAAATAGAAAAAAGAACAATAAAATTTGCAAACTATGAGACCTTAAAAAAAGTCATCGGCTACGAGATTCTTCATAAAAACTACCTGCCCCTGATTCTCCGCCTTCTGGCAATGTTCTTGATAATCGTCGGCATATCCAACCTGACACTCACCATTATAAATCCCGTTTCTGATACTGACTATGTATTTGCAATAGATACCTCCTCAAGCATGTTGACATCAGACAACGGAACCTTTGAGCCAAGCAGGCTGGAAGCTGCAAAAGACTCTGCAATTAACCTGTTAAACAAAGTCCCTGGAAACACGAACATAGGAATCGTCACGTTTGCAGGCAAATCACATGTAAAATCAGAACCAACCAATGACCACAAAGAACTAAAACAAATACTGCACAAAATCACATTTGACCCGGAAGCAGGCACATCTATTGGAAACGCCCTGATAACTTCATCAGGACTATTGACAAACACCTCAAAGAAAAGAGTAATAACATTAATAACAGACGGTCGCAATAACAGGGGAGTAGATATTGAAGAATCCCTGAAATACGTTATTACAAACAACATCACAGTTTACACGATCGGCGTTGGTCTAAGAAACGGCACCACAGCCACAATTTCAGACACCGAACTGCTGCATAACCTAAGAAAAACAAACGCAACGGCAGCAGAATTTCAGGAACTGAACATAACCGAACTAAAAAACATTGCAAACCAGACCCATGGGAGCTATTTTTTCGTAACGAACAAAGAAGAGCTGAATACTGCTTTTGAAAGTGCTGTTCTGGACAAAGACACAACAAAAATGCCTCTTGTAAAATACGTACTCCTCATCGCTGCTCTTCTGCTCCTGCTCGAATGGAGCCTTGGAGCAACCAAATACAAAACAATCCCATAGCCCTGCAAGTTGATTATCATGAATACAAGAGACACCAAAGACAAAGAAATTCGGCAAAGCAAGCTCTACATTCATCCTGAAATTAGAAATCTGATGCAGGAAATAGACGTTAACGTCAGGAGATTGGTAGATGAAGTCAGGTTTATACTGAAATACAAGGTAATATTTCGAGGTCGCGGGCTGGAATTCGAAGGCCTGAGAGAATACACCACAAGCGACGATTCCTCGATGATAGACTGGAAAATTTCAAGAAGAGTATCCTCATCAAAAAAGCTCGACAAACTCTATGTCCGGGTCTACGAGGAAGAGCGCGACCTGAACATATTTGTCCTCATCGATACATCAGAAACAATGCTCTTCGGCACGCAGGACAAGCTAAAGACAGAATATGCCTCAGTTATTGCAGGAACCCTGGTATATACTGCAATTGAAGTAGGTGACAAAGCAGGAATCGCCATGTTCAGTGACAATGTGCACAAGCTCATACTGCCCTCAAAATCCAGTGACCAGTACTATCGGGTTTTAAGAGAACTTAGTAACCCGGAAAATTATGGAGGCAAATGCAGCCTCTACTCTGCCTTAAAAACAGCTACATCCGCTCTGGACTCAAGAAGCATGTTATTCATCGTCTCAGACTTTATCAGTGTCGGCGACGATTGGGAAGACCTGCTCAAAGCCGCGTCATCAAAATTCGAAGGTGTCCTCGGCATAATGGTAAGAGACATAAGAGACAGCTACATCCCCGACGATCTTGGAAACTTCAGGATGTCGGACCCAATCTCAAAATCCGCTACATGCGTAGACCTTGACAAAATCCGCGAAAAATACAGGCTCGAAACTGAAAAGCAGGAAAAAAACATAGAAAGAATATTCACAAAAACCCACGCCGGCTTTATAAAATGCTACACACACGACCCATTCATAAACCCGCTCGTAAAATGGTTCAACCTCTGGGGTATGGGCCGTTAATCTTCCGGCATTTACAGAACCGCCACACTCTTCAGGATTTCATCAATAATCGTATCTGTCTCTAATTCTACTGCCTTTCCTTCATAATTCAGGATAATCCTGTGCCTCAGCACATTATGCGCAACCTCCCTGACATCCTCCGGCAGCACATATGCCCTGTTCTCAAGAAATGCGTGTGCTTTCGCTGTAATAAAAAGAGCAATAGAAGCTCTCGGCGATGC
>JAIWAJ010000085.1:0-6413 GCA_048634435.1 Methanosarcinales archaeon | reverse complement strand
CTCTTCCGATCTCATAGTTATAGACATACTTCCAAAGCGGCCTATTATCAACGTCCTTCACAATTAATACCCCCTCTTTTGCAAGCTTCTTCGAGCACTCAAGCAACAGATTATCCTGCGCCTCTCGTGGAACATGATGCAACAAATCAATCAGGCATATACAGTCGCAACTTTTCAGGCTCGAATCCCGTCTGATGTCCCTGCAAAAGAAATCTACATTATCAATTCGAGCTGCCGCCTTATTCGCAGCCCGAACCCGGTTTTTATTGAACTCATATCCGCGCACAATCCTTTTCGGCTGCTTTAACGCGAAATAAATCGCATAATGCCCATAGCCGCACCCAACATCAACAATCCTGCCTCGAACGGGCACGAACCTCTCAACCTTATCTGGTGGAAGTAGTATACACCGTAAATAGACAAACATCCTTGCAAAAAACCCATCATACAAAGAGAGTATCTGTTTCACGTAACAATCAACCATATTAAAATATATTGCCAAATCAACTTAAAAATTTTGGCAGCATTCAAAAGTTGGTTAACTTCCATCTCCACACACTTACTATCACCAAACAATTTTAAATATTTTGACACGACCAAAAACTTTAAGGCATTAAACCTTCTATTTAATTTTTTTGTGTATGATATTCATCTGGGACTTTATGAAAGATAAAAACAGCGACATGTCAGACCTCAAAGTTCCGTTCTTTACACTATTCTTCATTTTCCTAAGCATGTAAGAAGGATCAAAATAAAATTCTCTGTAAAATAAGTTATAGTATTTTTCTATCTTGTCCCATGACAAAGTTTCATGATTGTAAAGATGCCTAGGTGAAATGTAAACATTGTATTGAGACCAGTCGTCTGATTTTATCATTCCCTTTTTCTTGTACTCCTCATAGAGCGGTGTTGCTGGTAATGGCGACGTTATGCTCACTTTTGCCATGTCCAGCTTGAGGCTTTTTGCGAACTTTATTGTTTCCTGCATGGTTTCCTCAGTATCTCCTGGGAGACCAAGCATAAAGAACCCATAGGCCTCTATGCCTGCCTGTTTTGTAAACGCAACAGCATTACGAATTGTTTGCAAATCTTCTCCTTTGTTTATTCTTTTCAATATTTGGTCGTTTCCAGATTCAATTCCATAAAACACCCGATAACATCCGGCCTGCTTCATTTTTTTGAGAAGCGGCAGATTTACTCGATCTGCTCTTATCCCGTTCACAGTTGCCCAAGGAAACTTCAGATTTTCGTCAATAATCTTTTGGCATATTTTCTCTGCACGCGGAAGTGTTGTTGTAAAGCCGTCATCAGCTATGTGGATTTCCTCGAAGCCAAAATCCAGCATGCGTTTGATTTCGTCAATAACTCTTTTAGCGCTTTTTGCCCGAAAGTTTCTCCCAAAAACGGATTTGTTGCAGTATGTGCATCCCCAGGGACACCCTCTGCTAGTTTCAAGCCAACCCACCTTTCTCTTTCTTGATATCGCCTTTGGAATATTGTACTGGCTCAAGTCATAAAGTTCCCATGCAGGCATTGGCAATGTATCTAAATCCCATATATAATCTCTTCTCGGATTGACAATGATTTTTCCATTCGATTTGAATGCAATTCCCTTTATCTTTTCCAGCGGAGCACCATCTATAATCTCGGATAAAATGAAATCCCCTTCGCCGATAACAACTATGTCTAGTGGGGACTCTTTCAGGGTTCTTTCCGGAAAAGAGGATGCGTGAACGCCGCCGCCAACTATTATTGATGAAGGGCTGTGCTTTGTTACAAGATCCGCAATTTTAAGCATCTCGGGAAAAAGCACGGTTGTGAATGTTATGCAGACGAAATCAGGTTTCTCATCCCCCAATGCATTTATAAGATTATCCCTCTCAGCGGGGATGTTTAAGTCAAATATTTTTATCTTGTGTCCTTTATTGAGCACCGGGGCAGATATGGTTGCTAGACTTAGAACTGGAGGGTGTATGGATGTATTGTGTTGTATGTCCTTTGAAAGAAATTTAAATATGTGGATTGCTGAATTTTGATAAACCGGATCATCTGGCGGCGCAACCATAAAAACATTTTTTTTGTTTTTGCCGTTCACATCAATTTCAGGGATTCTCCCTACATTATCCTTCATGAAAAGTATATTCCATATGGAATTATTTTAAATATTTCGGTCGTGTTCAAACATCGGCTAAAGAATCCAAAAACACAACAAAAGCCAAAACGAATCTCACAAAACACATACACTCACACCGAGAACAACACAAAAAAAGCAACCATCCGTGCGCTTGAACGAAAAGACATGTGACCCTAAATATACCTCCACCCTCAACGCCTGAACTTATGCACTACTACAAGTTTTATCATCGTCAACCCAAGCAAAAACGCCTTCCATTTACCTTTCCCGGTA
Source organism: Methanosarcinales archaeon (assembly GCA_048634435.1). GTDB lineage: Archaea > EX4484-52 > EX4484-52 > EX4484-52 > B79-G9 > B79-G9. The sequence goes on along the minus strand of JAIWAJ010000085.1, from coordinate 4,006 downwards.
ATCTTGGACTCCCCGACGCGTGGCCCGTAATTAACAGGAATCTCTATCATCCGGACATTATTCTTTATCAAAAGAACAATCATCTCCGGAGAAAAATGCGAACCCCCTACCTCAAACTTAGAACTTACCTTATTCAGTGATCTTCTCTTAATCAAACGAAATGTACAACCGACATCTGTAAGCGACGGACCATTATGAAGAACCTCAATCAACTTACCTATAAACCAGTTACCCCACTTCAGGAAAAAGCCCATATTTGCGCCATCCCATATCAACTCCTTTGATGTCCTTGTACCCAACACCACATCAAAATTATCACTATATGCCAAAAGCTTAGCAACATCAGATGCAGAAAAAGTGCCATCAGACTCAACAAGAATAATATAATCGCCCTTTGCCTCTTTCAATGCGCGCCTGCACGCATACCCATACCCACGCCTATCCTCACCAACGACCCTTGCACCCGCTCTCAAAGCCCTCTCACGGGTCCTGTCAGAAGAATTATTATCAGCAACAACAACCTCATCCACATACTCATTATCCAAAAACCCCTTGACAACACGGGAAATGGACTTCTCCTCATTAAACGCAGGCATTGCCACAGTTACCATTTTATCCAGATACATTAAACCAAGTTTAGCGCACAATATTAAATAACTTAATCCCTACAACGAAATCTTTATCTTCCTAGGATAAGACAACCACACAATTCCTCCAACAGCAGTATACGCCCAGTAAAGCAAAAGAAGCAATATCGAAAAAGAAATAGCATACGCAGGCGCCACACCAACAAGCGAAAAAAAGTAAATCATTGAAACATCCCTTGGTCCGATACCAGAAACAGATATTGGAAGCAGCGTAAGAATTATGACAATAGGCGAAATCGCAACTAAATAAAAAATAGACACCTGCCCCTCAAGACCCAGCGCCATAATCAGCATATACTCCTGAACTATCGAAACCAACCACAAAACCACGGTCAACACTGCAACACCTGCAACGACTCCTCTCTTCTTGGCAAATAAATAAAATCCCTCATAAAAATCATTAAAATTCAGCTTAAGCTTAGATTTCATGCTCTCAGGTACAAACTGCTTAAACACAGGCCTCAGCACTTTCCTGACAATCCCTTTATTAGAAACAACATACAACGCAAACAAAAAGACAAGAGCACCGAAAAAAATCATACTCATTGCCATCTCAAACCAATAAAAAATCAGAGCTCCTCCAAAACAACTAATAAGCAGCAGAGCACCAAGATCATAAACCCTGTCCAACAGGACAGTAGACAAAGGCTTACCTGCAGACCTGCCACCTCCAACATAAAATATTCTCACAACATCTCCTACCCTGCCAGGTGTAAAAGTAGCAGTAAATAATCCAATAAGCCACACTTTTGACGCATAAGCAGTCGAATAGTTCATACCATGAGCGCGCATAATCAGATTCCACTTATATCCCTTCAAATAAATAATCAGGGGTATAATAGCAATCGAAAGCAAAACATACTCCATTTTCAAATCAATCAATATCGGAACAATACTCCCTACACCACAACGAAATATAAAATACAACAGAACCAAAAGACCAAAAATCGAAATAAGTCTGGTATTTAAAGAAACCCTCATCAGTAAAATATACCACACAAGATTTATAAATTATCGCCACAAAACAACCACATATTCAAACAGCATCCAAAACAGCGTGATAACCATGAAAATACTAGTAACAGGCGGAGCAGGCTTCATCGGAAGCCACATCGTAGACGAACTTCTTGAAAAAGGGCATGAGATAAGAATCCTCGACAACCTCGAACCACAGGTATACGGTCAGACAAACAACCCCCCAAAATACCTAGCAAAAAACATAGAATTCCAGAAAGGCACAATCACAGACAAAAAAGACATAGAAAAAGCAATAGAAGACATAGAAATAATATTCCACGACGCAGCAATGGTAGGCGTCGGCCAGTCAATGTATGAAATTACAAGATACATTAACACAAACACCATGGGCACAGCAAACCTTCTGGACACTCTGGTAAACAAAGAAAACAGCGTAAAAAAACTAATCGTCGCATCCTCAATGTCAAACTACGGCGAAGGAAAATACGAATGTCCTGACTGCGGCACAATCAACCCGGAACTAAGACCGGAAACACAGCTAAAAGAACACGAATGGGAAGTCAAATGCCCTAAATGCAAAAAACCACTAAAGCCAGTACCCACAGACGAAACAAAACCATTATACTCAACATCAATCTACGCAATGACAAAAAAGCATCAGGAAGAGATGAGCATCCTCATCGGGAAAACATACGGAATCCCCACAGTCGCCCTGAGATACTTCAACACCTACGGGCCAAGGCAGGCCCTCTCAAACCCATACACAGGCGTCGCCGCCATCTTCTCATCAAGAATAAAAAACAACAACCCGCCATTAATCTACGAAGACGGCTTGCAGCTGCGCGACTTCATATTCGTAAAAGACATAGCAAAAGCAAACATACTCGCGATGGAAAAAAACGCCGCAAACTACGAGATATTCAATGTCGGAACAGGAAACCCGACAAGCATACTGACAATCGCAGACACGCTAACCAAACTCTACAACAAAGACATGAAACCGAAAATTGTGAACAAATTCCGCGCAGGCGACATAAGGCACTGCTACGCAGACATCACAAAGATCAGGACAAAACTAGGCTACGCGCCATCATACACACTGGAACAGGGCATGAAAGAACTCGTAATGTGGGCAGAAAAAGAAAGCGCAACAGACACAGTAGAAAAAGCAAACAAAGAACTTGAAGAAAAAGGCCTGGTCGAAAAATGAAAATATCCTTCTTATTCCTTCACGGCACGCGAACAATACAAAATACCATAAACTATAAAATAATCAAAAAGACGTTGTAAAGATATATGTATTCTAAAAAAAAAGATTTTGCAAAAAATCTCACGTTTCTCTATAGTAACAAAATATATACATTCATTATCAGCATCATCTATACTTATTTTATTGCAAATTATCTGGGACCCGAAAAATACGGCATCGTCAATCTCTACATAAATTACATGCTTGTCATATTCGGCCTATTCGGAATATTAACTATCCAGGAGATGCTAAATAGATTTACTCCGCGATACAAATCAATGAAACTATTCAAAAAATCATTATATCTTGAATATATAATGATAATCCCGGTCTTCATAATAATAATAATCTTCGCAAAAGAAATAATAGGTCACCTCAAAGCACAGGACATAACACTACTCAAATATGCAGCATTGATTTTGATTGTGTATCCACTAAACGATTCCTTCATCCAATTATTCCAGGGACTGAAACGATTCGGAAAAACATTGAAAATAAGTCTCATATCAAACACATTAAATTTGGTCATCTCAATAATATTAGTCATTTATCTCGGCTACGACATATACGGGGTAATTATTGCTAAAATAATAGCAGCCATCGCCGCAATAACAATATTCTTCTTTTATATCAAAGAACTTAAATTCGAAAACCAAAAAATAGATATCAACAAGATAAAAAAATACGCATCTGGCGCAATCCCGCAAAACATATTCAAAGCACTATCAAATCAGGTGCTTCTTATATACATCGGCATTTTCATTGGTGCAAAAGAACTGGGTCTTTATTACTTAGCACAAAAATTAAGTTCTTGGATACTCAACACCCCAGTGACATCAATAAGAGATGTCTTACTCCCATACTGCATTGAAGAGTCAAAAGATAAAAACGCTCTAGAAAGACACACATCACTTACAGCAAAGTTATCTTTCCTTATAACAGTTGCACTAAGCATCATTCTAATTATCGCATCAAGAGTACTAATACCCATAATATTCCCTGAATATATAGAATCATCATCCCTTATTATTCTTTTCTCAATAATCCATATTATTGGATCATACTCCTGTCTAAGAGTTACCCTTATAAGTATAAACAGGATGGATATCTTGGCAAAAATAGATTTTATTGG
>JAIWAJ010000084.1:0-6442 GCA_048634435.1 Methanosarcinales archaeon | reverse complement strand
TAGATTTTTGCGCATCTAGCGTGAGTTTGATGAGCATAAGGCCGTTTCTTAAAATCTTTTTCTCTTTAAGGATTCCTTTTACATCATTTGGCCATTCTGCCCCCGGTTCAGCCACCCGCCCTTCCCAGTAGGCAGGGCAGCACGGTCGGTAGAGGCAGAACTGACATATCCCCGGAGACGGCGATGCGAGGCATCTTGATACTATGCCATAGCTCGTTGAGTCATTCGTTATTGCAAAGTTGATCTCGGTTAGAAGCTGGCGCGCCTCATCCAGCAAACCAGAACATTCCTCTGGGCTGAACTGGATTTCATGTGATACACCATCTATTCCAGCTACTTTAAGCGATGCAGGCCATCTGCCGTACATTGAATTGTATAGGGCAGCATAGAGTTTTAACTGCATCTGGTAATCTTCACGGACCTTCAACTCATGAGTCCCCGGTCCAGATTCCAAAATAGAACCAGTTTTGTAGTCTATGATCACATCGCCTGATTCCGCTGGCACGATCGCATCCGCGTATCCTCCAATTTTTCCGTCCGGGGTCTGCAACCACACTTCATGTATTTTTCTTTTATGTTCTTCAGATAATTTTCTACCCCTATGAGCATTACTTATTTTTTTCTTTGTTTCCTCCGAATGTTCTCTACCTGTATTAACTTTTCTCATTAACTCTTTAGTTTTCTCAGATACTTTATATTTTTTCCTAGATTCAATTAATTTTCTCCTATGTTTTTCAGACCTATTCTTACCTAACTCGCTCATTTGCTTCTTAAACTCTTCAGAACGTTTTTTACCTGTATTAGCCTTTCTTGTTTTTTCTATTGATTCTTTTGCTCCGACTAGCTTTTTCTTTGCTCTTTTTGCTTGTTCGTAGTAGAACGCAGCGTTTTCTGGGACTGATTTGTTTACTGTTAATGTTACTTTCATCTTTTTTCCCACTTCACGCCTTTTTTGCTATCTTCTAGAAGAATTCCTTTTTTTAATAATTCTTCACATAAAGCTCCCCTGCATACTTCTGCACAGCATACGGGGACAAAGGATCAACAGTGCAGCCCTCGCTGATCGCAGCATCACTGCCATTCCCGTAAATCGCAGCAGAAGATGCAAACACCAGCTTTTTGACAGAAGACTTCCTTGACGCTTCAAGAACATTCAGCGTACCTGTAAGATTTGCGCGATGCGTACCCAAAGGGTCCTTAATAGAATCCGGCACAGGCGCAATTGCTGCCTGGTGCAGCACATAATCAACATCGCATACTGCCTTGCATACAGTATCCATATCCGAAGCATCCCCGCGAATCAGATCAGCAACATCAGGCAGATTATCAGCTGACCCGTAGCAAAAATTATCAAGAACCCTCACCTGGTGCCCCAAAGACACAAGATGCGACACTATATTCGAGCCAATAAAACCTGCTCCGCCTGTAACAAGATAAGAATCACTCATAATAAACCATCATCACTGAACTTTATATACTTCCGTCACAATGTTGTGGTAATAACTTTATAAACTGTTTGGTATGCGCAGCGCAGAACTAAGCGACAGCAGCCTCAAGCGAAGTCTCAGTTGCGATGGGTATAGAGACTTCTCTCTCTGCATTTTCAAGAAACAGGTGGATTCTCACAATAACCATATTAGGCTTATAAAAAACCTGCATATCAGCCCGTATAATACTCACAAGATCTTCCCCGGGAATCCCGATAATATTGGAGGCATCAAGCATTTCTATGCCGACAAGCTTGCCGTCCTTCGAAACATCCAGAATCATATCACCAAACATAACACTGGACTTCACACTGGCATCCTTCCTGACCATATACAAATCATCATTCTCCTTATCATAATCAAATTTCACTTCTGCCATTTTCTCACACTGGATTTTGAATGTTTTGTATAATATCTTCCCTATCCGTCTTCCTTTCATTCAGGCGCATCATCGCATGAACTTTGAACCTGATACTGTGTGAATATTCCTTCATCAAGGACAGTACTTCATCCATATTCAGTATTTGCAATTCTTAATTATATAAGCTCTATTACTTATTTAAACTTTTATACGAAATCCATGCAAAAACAGGGATTTGCCTGTTCTCTCAAGGCACATGCTTTTCCAATATGATTCCACTCAAGCCCGCTCTTTGCGGTTGGCAATCCACGGGTACGCAAAATACAGAAACAAAAAGAAGTACGCGCAAGCATGCAAAAACTTAACGGCAAAAGCCGGAGATCCCTCACCCCGTAAGCATCAACACTGTAAAGCTTCGCACGGTTATATATCACAAACAGCGCAAGCACAAAAAGCATCGCTTCCCCCAACCTGCAAAAAAGAGAACGGCTCCGGAACTTTCAGACCCCAAAAAACAGAACCATCACTCAAGAACCTTGCGAACAGTATACGGCTTATGGTCAAACGTCTTATAATACGTCTTCACGCAGATATCAGCAAGGATCCCCGAAACAAACAACTGTATCCCTATCATCACCATAAACACAGCAATCACCGGCAAAAACGTATCAGAAAGATCAACCCCCCTGAAGATCCGAAGATACGCAGAATACGCACCCAAAACAAAACCGAAAAACCCGCTCACAACCCCGAGGCCCGCAAACATATGCAAAGGCCTCCCTGAATACTTCTTCCAGAACCATACACAGAACATATCAACAAACCCCTTGAACAGCCTGCCCTCACCATATTTGGTCTTCCCGGAAAACCGCTCATAATGCTTCACCTTCACCTCGGATATCCTGTACCCCTTCCACGACAGGATAGGCGGTATATACCGGTGCATCTCACCTGTAATATCAAGATCCTTTGCGCACCGCTTGGTATACGCCTTAAGAGAGCACCCGTAATCATGAAGCGACGTACCGAGAATCATCCTCCTAAGATGCCTTGCAAACACAGACATGCCCCTCTTCATAAAAGTATCCTTCCGGTCATACCTCCACCCGACAACACAATCAGACCCCGAAAGAATCTCCTCAACAAGAAGCGGGATATCCATCGGGTCATTCTGCATATCCGCATCCATAGACACGACAATATCACCGGTTGCATAATCAAACCCTGCCCTCATAGCCGGAGTCTGCCCGAAATTCTTCGAGAACTTAAGAACCTTAACCCTCTCATCCTTCTGGTGCAGCTTCGAAAGAACCTCAAAACTCCTGTCAGTCGACCCGTCATCAACATAGATGACCTCGTAATGCGGGGTCACGACCCACATCGCATCCTTGATGCGCTCATTAAGCTTAACAAGATTCCCTTCCTCATTATGCACAGGAAGCACAATTGATATGTGCATCCTCTTCATAGCATCCTTTTTTTTCATTTGTACACCATTAATTCTTAATAGTCAACATACTTATTTATAATACAGCCAAAGCCATAATAACCTGCCCTCATGGCTCTGCCAGCAGCATTAAATATACTGCGAAAGCTTTATAATACTATGCGTTACTAGTAAATAGTTACAGATGATGATAACATGAAGATACTAATAACAGGCGCAGCCGGCTTCATAGGAAGCCACGTCACAGACGCCCTCCTGAAGCGCGGCGACGAAGTCATTGCCATAGACAACTTCAATGACTACTACAGCCAAAAAAGCAAGCGCTCAAACATAAAGCAGGCAGAGAACAACAAAAACTACACACTTTTTGAAGCAGACATCCTCAACAGAGACAAAATAAGAACCATCTTCGAACAGACCACCCCCGGCAAGGTCATCCACCTTGCCGCAAGAGCAGGAGTCCGCCCGTCACTCGAAAACCCGCAACTTTACGCGGACGTAAACATCAAAGGCCTCATCAACATGCTTGAGCTTGCAAAAGAATTCAAAATACAGAACTTCATCTCCGGCTCATCATCAAGCGTCTACGGCGCAAACAAAAAAGTCCCCTTCTCTGAATCAGACCCGGTAAACAACCCCATCTCCCCATACGCAGCCACGAAACGCGCAGGAGAGCTCATCTGCAGCACATACCACCACCTCTACAAGATCAACATCTCATGCCTCCGCTTCTTCACAGTATACGGCGAAAGAGGAAGACCCGACATGGCCCCATACAAATTCACAAAAGCCATCAGCGAAGGAAAAGAGATAACAATGTACGGCGACGGCACAACAAAAAGAGACTACACATACATAGATGACATAGTATCAGGAATAATAGCCGCACTCGACAGGAACCACGGATTCGAGATATTCAACCTCGGCAACTCAAAAACAGTGCCCCTAAAACACCTCATCGAGACAATCGAAAACGCGCTCGGCAAAAAAGCAAAAATAAGGCGCATGCCCATCCAGCCCGGCGACGTAACAATAACCTACGCAGACATCACAAAATCAAAAAAACTCCTTGGCTACAGCCCGAAAGTATCCATAGAAGAAGGCATCAGAAACTTTGTGGAATGGTATACTCAGGGCAAATAATATACGGGCAAACTTCAACAAAAACAAATTTGTTAGGGCTTTGACGATATAGAAAATATCGCGCATAAACACCTGTTTTGCAGCCCGCCAAAGCGGTTATGGCGACTTTTTCCAGGAGAGCTACATGTGCTTATACACATTTCTCCTGTGCCCAATCTTAATTACAAGAACCAGAAGCTTTGATTTCTCTAAGTCAACAATAACCCTGAAATCCCCGACACGCAATTTGTAAGCTTTATCTCCTACAAGTTTAACCAGGAATGCCTCCGGCCGGAATCTCAACTTCTCTAACCCACTCAAAATCTGCTCTTGTTCCTTTTTATTCAACTTATCTAAGAATTTCAGAGCATTCTTTGACAAAAGAATTTCATACATTTAAATATCCAGCCTCTTTTTTACTTCAGCCAAAGTAGAATATTCCCCTCTTTCAATTTGCGCCCTTGCCTCCTTGATTTCCTTTTTAGTCTCATCAGATAATTCTTTTGTATCCTCAATTATATCCCAGACAACTTCTTCATAAGTCTCCCTGCTAAAAAGTTTTTTCCTGTTAAGCTCCTGCTGGAGATCATGGCTTACCTGAATAGTTGTTGAAGTCATAGCAAACTATAGTCTGCTATACTTTATAAATCTTTCGCATGTTCCTTAAAAACTATAGTATACTCAGGGCATGAAGATTAATAACCGCAAGATAACCCTTCCGCACCCGACAACCTCAGCCCCCGAACTCATAGACCCACACCTTAGTCCAGAACCCCTCATCCTTCTCAAACACCACATTCATCTTCTCAAGCTCATCAATTATGCCACTATCAATCCTCGTCTTCGACATCTCATCAACAATAACAAACCCATGCCCCGTGCCCGTAACCTCTATAAACTGCCCGGCATCAAGAATAGGAGTAACATTAGTATACCTCTCCATCCCATCCTCATTCAGCCAGTCTCCGGTCCTGCCCATCCTCGAGAAATCAAAAGCAAGCCAGTAATCCGGCTTGCGAAGATAAAGCTCAGTGAGCGCAGTATAGACAGTAATAACAGTATCATCCTCATCAACATCAATAGAAGCAAGCGCCCCCCTCATATCCGGCTGCGGCGTATCCCGCTCAAGCCATATCTCCGACTGCGGCGCAAAAATAAAATTATTCGACATAGCAAGCCCCATAACCGCAGCCATCACAAGCGCCTGTATCCTCTTATCCCCAAACCTGCGCGGCACATACAAAAGAGCAGGCGCAGCAAAAATAAACAAAAACACAGTAAGATACAGCATATACCTGTACGCCAGAAGATGCACAAGAAGCGAATGCAGAAAAAACGCGATAATCCCGCCAAAAAGCAGCGCAAGAGCACTCTTATTCCGCCTGAGCAAAAACACCCCCGCAATCGAAAGATAAAGAAAAACAAAATACTGCTCATGGAAAAAACCATAATAATGCCCGGTATAATTCATCTTCATATCAAGATACATGACATCCCTCACAATAGCCCTTGCAATATAAAGAAGTGCAGGAGCCATCAGCACAACAAGAGGCCAGCTCACCTTAATCCTGCGCACCTTCCTGAAATTAAACGCAAACGAAAAAAAGTATATGATCAAAAGCACCATCGCAAACTGGTGAGTCATAATCGCAAGAACGCTAAACAAAGTAAGATACAAAAGATTCCTCTTACTGGGCCTGTCCAGGAACACGCAAAGAAAATACAAAGACACGAAAAAAAGCAGCACAAACAGCGAATAATGCCTTGCCTGCCTGGACCATGCAATAAAATACTCAGAAAACGCAACCAAACATGCAGGAACAAGAGCCATGTACTCACTTGCAGTCCCTCGCATCAGCTCACGGCTGCCGGTGCCCGGAGAACCGCGCAAATCCTCTATAGTATGATTCCTGAACAGCCTCCTTGAATAAAAAAACACCACAACAATAAGAAGAGTCCCGAAAACCACAGAAGGGAACCGTGTAACCCATTCACTGTATCCGAAACGTGTAGCCCCGAACAGCA
>JAIWAJ010000083.1:0-6539 GCA_048634435.1 Methanosarcinales archaeon | reverse complement strand
AAGACCCTTTGGCAGCATCAACCACAATGGCCCGCAGCCTGAACTTCGAAAGATCAAACTCAACATCAGCGATCTTACCGCAGTAAGAGCCTTTATCAGTAAAAATATCCTTCCCTACAACTTCACTCATTTCCTGTTCATTGACAACCATACAATAGCACCTCTTCATAACCAGTTATACACTAATAGCGTAGCAAACTTTATATTTATTGGTGTGGGAACATTATTAAAAGTTTTGATTTAAAGTTGATTTTATAGTTCACGCCGTTACTACATTGACAAATATAACCAAAAAACAATAGGTGTTAACTATCCGGGTGAATCTTCGATTCACTGGATCATAAAAATCGTAAAACGATTTTTAATGATATGGCAAAGACATATAGTCCATTTTGAACGCAAGTTCAAAAGCTTGGCACGTAAGTGCCATGAAAAAGTTATGTCTTTGACTATACCTGTGTCAGGGTCGCCTAGCTCGGTATGGCGGTAGCCTGCTAAGTTACTGTCCGCAAGGACTCGAGGGTTCAAATGAACGCACAAGACATCATTTCAATTCTTTGGTTCTGAAAATCCCTCCCCTGACGCTTTTTCCTTCTTTTTCTCCCCAAACCGATAACTTTATAAAATAATATCACTATCTATTAGTAACAATAGAGGTAATACAATGAATCTCATATCAACAATTGCAGGAACCGCAGTTACATCAGTACTCTTCATAAGCCTTTTTGGGATGGTTGCGCTCATCATGAACAGTGCAATGGCGCACACAGACACAATGCTCGGAAACATGAACAACTACGTCGACAATCCCACAGAAGAAAACAAATTAATTCTCGAAAAAAGCATAGACGACACAAACAATTACATCAAAGACATCACCAGCGTTTCAGTTGAATACCTTAAAAAATACCTTGACAATGTAGACCCATCTATCCTGACTGACGATGAAAAGGAATCAATAATTGAAGCCAAAAAAATGCTCGACAAAATAGAAACAAAGGACCCCAAAGACCCTGATGCACTCGAACTCAAAGAAAATCTGCAAAACATCCTGAACAAACTCGACACTAACTAGACTTCATCTTATACCTCAAAAACGCAGCAACCCCCCCGAGACCATACAGTTTCTCACCTGCCTCGTGCGCAGAACCAACAATACACATCCCTCCCCCATTTTTCTTCTGCATATCAAGCATATCCTCAATCTCCTTCTCCTTGACAAGCTTATCAGAAACCAGAATTTCAGACGCAGCCCCGCTCTCAACCGCGCACATGACATGCTTCTTCCCGTAAGTAACAAGCCCGCTGTCCTTCGCAAGCTCAGAAAGAAACGACTCCACCTTCCCGGTTTCAAAAGAGATCCTGCTCTCCTTCATCACCCTCTCAAGCCCTCCTCTCTTGATAACCTCATTGATCCCTGTCTTCCCTGTAACACTCGAAACTTCAAGAATAATCTTCCCCTTCAGCTTAGCATCCTTCACAGCAGCATACAGGTTATCCTTCGTAAACCCCGGCCCCGCAACAATTATCTTATCCACAGCATCCTTATTCTCATCAAGATAAGAAATAACCTCACTATAATACGCAAGCGGAGACTCACCTCCATACAGCTTCCCCCCTCCCTTGGCAGAAATCGAGGCTTTATTAACAATTTTCACCTCACTTGCAAGAGCAACATCAGCCCTCCTCTCATCAAGCACGCATATAAGGACCTTCAGCCCCCTGTATTTCAATGACTCATTCAGGCAAAGCACCTCATGCCTCTTCCATTCCTTTTCAATAGAAATGACATCATTCGGCTCAACCGACAGGCTGTGGTACCCGAACTGGATATCATCCGGCCCTGATATAATCTTGCCCTGTATCCGCAGTCTGCCCCCTTCATCATCAAACGAAACCTTCTCAACCCGCAGCTTCAGGTACACAGGCCGCTTCTCACCCTTGTCAGACGTCTGGAGCGTCCGAAGCGTCCTTGCCCCAACCACATCCCCACAACGAACAATATTCTTAAGATTCCACAAATCATCCGGGTTCTCAGGCTTCACTTTGGTCTCATGCCTCAAATCCTTTTTCAGCAGTTTCATTCTATACCACACATATATATATTATCTAATCTTAAAATAATAACGATACTATGGAAGATTTCGTAAAGGTCCTTGCAGTCGGGCTATTCATCTTTGCACTTGCACTCGTAGTCCTTGGCCAGATGCCGGGCGACCAGGCAGATGACAAAAAAACAATAGACGAAGGCATGATTTACACTTCCGATGCCCTTGGCGACATAGGCCATATCACCTCGCGCGCAAGAACCATAAAACTCGGCACATTCACAGTCGGATACACTTTAGGCAAAAACAATGCATTTGAAGAAGACACAGCAACCATCAAAAACAGCTGGTTTGCAAAAGCATCGAAAACCATCAGATTCTCAGGCAGCGACGCAGACAAGGCAGTAATAGAATTTAGCGTCGCTGACATGAACGATTACGGCAGTCTCTGCCTGTTTTTAAACGGGGAGGAAATATACAATAATATCACATACCCGAGAAAATTTGCACTTGTCGTAGAAGACATGAAAGACGACAACGAGCTAATTATCTCCGCGACAAGTTCAGGACCTAAGTTTTGGGCACCAACAACTTACATTCTAAAAGACATCAGCGTAGTCATAGAAAAGTTTGACGACAAGACAAAAGTCATCCCATTCGAGATATTCCCATACGAGTACAACGGCTGGGGCCACGGCACTATCTCTTATTCAGTAGATGACTCAGAAGGCTTTGCAGACCTTATCGCTTTAATTAACAGTAAGATAGTTTATGAGGGCAGGCCTCTCCCCGGAGATATAATAGAAAAAGATTTCACAAGAAAAGACACAAACCTGATACCCGGTGAGAACCTGATAACCTTTAAGACAAGAAAAGGCGTCAGTTATGACCTTGAAAACGTGGAGCTGACAGTCTCTTATTACGGCAGCGGCGAATCAAACATAAAGGTGCTCAACTTTGACGCAGACAGGTGGTGGACCATATTGGCAGAAACCGCCAATGTGACCGGGGAGATTAGATTCTTCGTCGAGAAAGTAAATCTTGACAGCGGCATTACAGTATATTTTAATGACAAGACATATCACATCCCGTATCTGGAAGAAAAAGAATGGTTTACAATGGAATTCACATCAGATGACCTGAAAGAAAAAGACAACGAGCTCAAGTTTTCAGCCACAGGAAGCTACAGGATAGGCAGGCTTGAAGTAAGTGTCGTTGCAAAAGAATAAAATGCCCGATTTTCTGAACCCTTAAAATTAGCCAGCCACATAGGACACCATGATTCTCAGCACAGCCCATAACTGCAGCAAATACTTTAAAACCTTTATATATGAGTTCAACCCAAATATTACAATAATACTATGCTATCTATATAATGCATTCTATTGCATTCAAAACCAGGGCATAATCTTCAGGAGGGATTTTCAATGAAAATGGATAAATTTTGTATGATGTTTTTTGTTATTGTTGCCAGTATATTCTTTATTTCAGGCAGCGCCTCTGCTCAGGCCGCCGACTGCATCGAATGCTCTTCATGTACTCTCTTTGAGATGTGGAAATTCATATGCACTTTTATCGGGCAGATATGTACAATGCAGGGACTGCCTGCCAACTTTTGTCTGGAGCAGCAGGAGATATGCGAAGATAACATAGATGCTTTGGTTACTGAATGCGAAGATATATGCCAGAACGATTGCAATAACCCGGTAAACTGCAGCGGCGGCGCACCAGATGGTAACTGCACAGCTGGCGAGAACTGCCCGGCAGACGCAACTGACTGCGACGATAATATATGCATGGAACCCACATGCACCAATGGCTGCGGCGAAACTCCTGTGCCTGTAAATGAAACAGACGAGGCATGCAATGCAAGTGCCGGCTGCACAACCCCTCCATGCTCCTGCGACGGACAGGGAAATTGTGCAACAGTCCCAGTTTCAGGATGCCATGGTCACGGGAATCCCGACTGGCTGGAGCTTCAGAGTTTACCCACCGTACTGGCCAAAGAGAAAGGCTGTACTGGTAATTGTGGTACAGAATATTTAGTGGAACTAAGGAGTGAATCTCATGCAGACTGCGGGGACCAGGCGTGGGTCTGGATAAAAGATGGCCAGAACATGGATATCGATAAATGCTATCATGCTGCAGTTTTTGAAAATTCAGCACCATGTGGACCTGTGATTGATGTTACGCCTGATAGTGTATCTTGTCCTGTGTGCGAAGGTCAGATGGAAGAATGCGAGATAGAGATCGAATTCACCCAAAATGGAATATATAAGGTAGGTGAGACTATTTCAGGCACCCATAAATTTTACGTAAATGGCGTTCTCACAGATTATGATTCTATCATAGCAACTTATCACAAAGAGGAAGGGGGTCCGACATATGATTATCGTGGCAGTATAACGCATACTGCAACAGGCACTTATGTAGCAGAGGGTAGAGCAAGAACAGACATTATCGGGAGCGGAACGCGGATAGTGAACGTTGAGGCAGAATTTGGAAACTGCGAAGAGGAAGCAGCGTCATCTTTTTGCGTTTATGATACTAACCCTGCAGTATGCGGTGGTAACGGTTCCACTCCAACATGCACAAGTACGAACTGTGAGTCTTCAAATGCCCCTAATATTCCTTGTATATGCGGAAATTCAGTTACTACACCAGACTACCAATGGTGTTGCGCATCAGAGAGTTATGTAACTAGTACGAAAGATAACTGTGAGGCTATTTGTGATGGTGGCACCAAAAAAATAACAGTACTTTCCCCGAATGGTGGAGAGACTTGCTATATCGACGAAGTATGTGATTTCACCTGGAGTTCCACAGGAGTAACCGGTACAGTAAAGATTGATCTTTACAAGGGAGGGAACTATTATCGGTCGATAGATTCTAGTGTACCGGTTTCAGATAGGACTACTCTCAGGATAATTCCAACCAGTATTCCTGCAGGTAATGACTATAGAGTGAAAATAACTAGTAATGAAGACGGGAGTATAAATGATATCTCCAACGGAGATTTCACAATAAGTTCAGGTGGCGGTGGCGGAACAAAATCAATAACTGTTCTTTCCCCGAATGGTGGGCAGAGTTGGAAAATAGGTGAAACCCATGATTTCACCTGGAGTTCTACAGGAGTAAGCGGTGACGTAAAGGTTTATCTTTGCAAGGGAACATTTTCTCGGTTAATAGCTTCCAATGCACCTGCTTCATATGGGAGAGTTTCCAGAGAAATTCCAACTAATATTCCTACGGGCAGTGGTTATAAAGTCAAAATCACCAGTCGTGATGATGGCAGTATTACTGATATGTCCAACGGAGATTTCACAATAAGTTCAGGCGGCGGCGCCAGCACATGCACGGAATCTGATAGTGGAAGGGATTATGAGACTGGTTCATATTGTGATGGTTCTCCCTTTCTTTCAGGAAACGATCATTGCAATACGCAGACTGGTGAATTAACCGAATATTATTGCGTTGCTGGAAGTGATACCTGTCATGCTGAATCTGTAGATTGCGATACTTACTGCAAAAATAAAGGATCTACTTCCGGGAAGTGTGAGGGCTTTCCTGCCGCATGCAAGTGTAGCGGTGGCGAAACTTCATGTACCTCTATAGAGGGCGGCACATGTATGACTTATTCAGGCGCCTGTGATGCATGTGGCGGCACGCAAATTACCGGGTATTGTGAATCTGGTTTTTGTTGCAAGTGCGGTCCTAAATTATGCTCTGCTGCAGGCGGCAAGTGTATGAGTGCAGTAAGTTGCCAGGGATGTGACGGCACGCAAATTACTGGGAAGTGTGATTCAGGTGAGTGTTGCAAGTGTACTAGCGGAGACTGTGAGGATGATGAAGGAGGCACATGTATAAGTCCTGCACAGTGTGATGCATGTGGCGGCACGCTAATTAGCGGGTATTGTGCGAACTACCCCTGTTGCAAGTGCGGTTAATAGCTGTGGAAATCAATCACGACGTAAGCGCAGGTTATTTTGCTTCACACACCTTTAGAACAACATATAATCTTTTGGATGCATTATAATTCACATGAAACGCCCTCCATCCATATCCTGCCCCCTATACCCCTGCTTCGACACCCTGACAGGCGCAGCATTCAAAAAAACCGCAACAGGCCGCATAACCTTCGACTGCAGATCCTGCCCCCTGCTGTCCCACAACTTGCACTTAGACACCCCGCGTGATGCCGCAATAGAAACCCTATACTTCCACAAAATGCGCATCATTAACCCCAAATTAGTGCATTGCAATGACAGCAGCAAGATAATCAACACCCTAAAAAACACAAAAGGCATCTGCAAAAACAGTATACTAATTCTCTCGGAAAACCAAAAAAAACAGGCACTCGAAATCGAAAAGCGCGACAAGCACCAGAACATAGGAATCTACTCAAGTCTGGCAAGAGACCTCACAATAGCCTGCGCACACGACAAACACCTGAGGCCCCCTTCAATGCCCATAGTCCTCCTGGTAAAAGAC
>JAIWAJ010000082.1:0-6589 GCA_048634435.1 Methanosarcinales archaeon | reverse complement strand
TTGAATTACCACAGCCGCCGGTATATAACAACATCCCCGAACCGATTCAGCATACACAACAAACAGAATCCGAAAGCCTTAGAGAGACCCTGAAAAAATCCATAGAACAGAACAAAAAACAGGGCACGGACATAAAAAGCGAGATACGGCGCCTGAAAGCGCTCTACAAAGAAAGGGAGAATCTACTCGAAAAAGAAAAAGAATCAGGAAAAGACATCTTCAAGGAGCAGCAGCTTCTTGACAACGCTTCACTTGACTTGGGAATGGCAGAACTCGACATTATTGACGGAAACGAAGCCACCTCCCGTCAAAAAATCGAAAAAATAAGCGCCATACTCGAAAACATCTGAAACATACTGATATATCAGTAACTTAAACCAAAAACTTACCGATACACTTTATAGTTTTCACCAATAACATGCTTAAATTCTTCTCCTATCCATGTAAATAACTCCCTTCCCTGCGCACACGCAAAAAAATCAAAAAAATATAAACCCCAACAACCAATAATACAACCATGCAAAAAACACAAAAAATAACCCTATTCTGCGCAATACTACTACACCTCATATGCCTCACACAACCGGCATCAGCCTTCAACATAACCTCACTCATACTCTATGAAGACGACAACGGCGCAACCACAACCCCCGCGACCGCAATGACCCCGACAGACGAGATGACACTCGCATTCACTATAACAGACGCATCCTTAAAAGAACTCTCAATAACAATATACGACAGCGCCCTGACCACACAATCCGCATGCTACAACACCGACAACCAGGAAAGCGCAAACAGGTGCGCATGGGCCGAATGGAAAAACAATTCCGGCGAAGAGCTCTTTGCCGACATCCGCCCGACGCAGACCAGCTGGGCAATAGACAAGCCAAACTCTCATGTCACGACAGCATCAGCATCAAAATTCGTCTTCACCCCCTCAAAATCATCCCGCTACTCAGACACATCAAGTTGGACCATACACTTAAGAGCAAACAACGGCACAGAAGAAAAAACCAAAACCATCACACTAAACAACACCTATTATCTCCAGCTTGAGGTCTCAAAATCATCAGTCGAATTCGAGCCCGGCAGAAAAAACACAAACAACCATCACACAGCAGAACTGACTTCAGACGGCTATGACCTCACATACATCCCGCTGACAATAACATCAAACGCCCCCTACAGCTGGAAAGTAAAATCAACAGATTTCTTGGGTGGCAGCACCATACTTGTCGGCAACAACACCCTTGGCGCAGCCCTCGCAGACACGCCATCCGCTCAAACCTACCTCAACACAACATACAAAGACATAGAGGCAGCCCACGCGCCCACCACAGACTCAGGCGACCAGAAACAACTATTCATGTGGCTCGACTACCCGGATGACCCTGACACAGCATACACAGGCACCCTCACTATGCAGGCATACATCACCGCAGACCCCTCAGAGTCCACATCCGGGCAGGCAGTCTCAATGAGCGCAGGCACCGACAACACAAAACCAGAGATAAGCATCATCAGCCCGTCTCCCCTTGCATGGACAAAAAACGGATACACCGTAGGCTACTCAATAAACGTAACCGACACACACACAGGCTTCATGAACTCACTTGGAAGCAGATTATGCTCAATCTACTTCGGAGGAACCCAGGTATCTCAGGCATACATCCAGAAAAACCCAACCTACAAGACATGCAAATGCGAAGGCTCATTCACAGTACCGCAAACAGGCAACAAAAACGTAAACCTCAATGTCACAGTAGAAGACATGGCAGGCAACGCAGCGTACAACGACACCATCTGGCTCCAGCTCGACCAGTCGTCACTCCAGATAACAGATGTGGCACTCGTATCCACAGCAAAGCCCAGCGACATTGACTGGTACTTCCTGCCGGACGACACTTTCAGGATAGTGGGTCACATAAAAAACCAGGCAGGAGACGCAGTGAACTCAACCTTAACCTCGTACCTCAGCATCCCGGGCGCAGCAGTCACAGTAAACTCATCCGCAATATCATCTTCATCCCCCTACACCACAGGCGCTCAGGGCAACATAGACATAGAATACGCCTTCACAGGCTCAACTGTAGGCCCCGCAACCTTGTACCTCGCAGCAAAAGACAGCATGAACAACACAGCATCCTGGAACAGGACATTCCACATAACAAACTACATAAACTCAATTCATATACTCACAAACTTCACAGACAAAATATATTCTCAAGGCGACAACATCTCAATTGAGGTAGGCACCAACACAGGAACAGATCCGGTCCATATGGCAAACATCACAGCGCAATTAAAGAACAGCGACAGCACCGTAGTGCGCACGGCACACCAGAACACAGGCACAGATGGCAAAACCAGATTTTACATTGACATACCAAAAACAAAAGAGGAATACTACGCTCTTTCAGTCACAGGCCTCTCCCCGCTTGACACAACAAAGACAGTCTCAAACACAACAACAATCGACACAGAGTGGCTGGACATTGAAGTAAACATTCACACAGACGGGTACATAGACACAAACCAGAGCACAAAAATGAGCATATCAGGCCGCGTAGACTATAGTGAAGACCCAGGCAACAACACCCTGACAGAAGGCGCAGCCGTCACATGCCTCATAAAAGGCCCGGGCAGCTACAACGACACAGACACCCAAACCCTGAACTCCACAGGCGAATACACCTGCAGCAACCTGAAAAACATAACAAGATCCGGCAAATACCGCTTCGAAATCAGCGCAGAGAAAACCATCGCCGGCTTCAAAATAAGCGGCTGGAACAAAGAAAAATACATAACCATCACCAATTTATCAGAAATGCAGGCGCAAGGCGCACTCATCCCCGGCCCGTCCCCTGGTGCAGCAGCCCTGAATATCACCGGTTACCAGGAAAAAATATATCTTGAGCAGGGCAAAAACACAACATACAGCTTCACACTAAAAAACACCGGGGATACGGTCCTAGAAAACATAACATTAGAATTGATATCCAATGACATAGGAGTAGAGCTGCTCAGGTTTCAATTCTCAGGAATGATACCTCAATTAAAAAAAGGCAAAGAGATTCCGATCAACATAAGCATCATCTCACCAAACGCGTCAAAACCAAAAGACTACAACATATCCATATACCTCGAATCATGCAATGGCACAAACACCACAGCATCATTCACCCTCCAGATCATTCCCGGTGATGCATCAAAACAAAGGATAAACTCAACCAGCGCAGACCTGGAAAGCAAAATACGCAAACTTCGCCGCGATATGAACATCCTCATGCCCACAAAAGACGAAAGGATAACTCCATTGGATAGCAAACTTAAAAGAGCAGAAGAACTACTAGATGAGTTGAAACTTGCAATCAAAGAAAACGACTATGCAAAAGCAGACAGCACAATCACCGAAATTTTAGAACTCAAATTGCACGATATAGAGTCAACAATCCAGAACGAGATAGAAAAGAAAAACAAAAAAATAAGGCAAAACATAATAATAGCAATAATCATAATAGTAATTGTACTGGTTTCATTCCTCATCTACTACATGTGGCTCCCTGCGATACCCACAGAATACGAATTTGAAAAAAAAAGCACAAACCCACTATCCAATGCAAAAAATACTGCTAAGCAAAAGATAGGCGAATATCTCGAAAAGCTGAAGCGCGCTCTAAAGCAGGAGCCGAAATACAATTATCACAGGAAAGACAGGTGGTCATCATCTTAACAAGGAATCTGGCACTGGTATCATTCATATTTGCAGCTGCATTCTCATTCATCATCCTCTCGCAGTCAGGCATAACAGGCGACCATATATTCAATCCAATGGGGCTGAGCACAAAAATGTTCACCAATGAGAGCTCAGGCATAAGCCTCGCGCCGCTGATACTATTCATCATATTATTTCCACTATCTTATTCCATACTGTGCATGTATTCACTATCAGCAAAAGAGCCTGACTATACAATACTTCTTGCCCCCCTGCTGGTAACCCCTCTGATACTCTTCTGTCTTGGAATATCCATACCCTCACTTCTGGTATCAATAGGTTTTATCATCTCCTCATTCCTGGCATACTACACATCATACCAGGACAAAGAGCACTACAAAAAGATAAGCGTATTTGGCATAACCAAAAACAGCACAGGAAAATCACTTCTTGTACTGAACATAGTCATACTCCTCTCAGCATATCTGCTGCTTCACACCGGTCTCGAGGCGCCTGAAGACCGCTTAAAATCCGACATGGGAGAGGCGATGGGCAATATAATGCCCGCAATAATAGAAGGTTCTATGGACAATCAAAAGCAGCAGACATACAAGTTTATTGAATACATGGAAGACGACCTGCTTAACTCAATGGAATCAGGGATGTCCCAACTGACAAAAGAAGAGCGCGACAAGTGTACTGCTGCCCTGAGAGAAAACATGGCCCAAATTGATGCGCAGGCAAAATCCGGGATAGATGAGCAATTCGAGCAGGAACTGAATGCCAGCATGTCCTCAGCCCTTCTCCCCGAATCAATGATAAAACAGGTCTCACCATACTATCCATGGCTCATAGTATTCACCCTCTTCGCCACCATTGAATTACTGCGCATAATATTCTTTGCATACCTCTCCGGAACATATGCATGGATATTCAGCAAATTCATCGGCATGCCATTGGAACAGCAAACCATTAAAACAGAAGCAATGCGCCAGGCCGTGCTTGGCCAAAGCAGCACGAACCCTTCTCCGCCCGCGGGGACACTGCCGGCATCTCATGCATCCTGCCCCTCAGCACACACAGCCGGCTCAGACCCTTATTACTTGCAGGGCAATCAGGAACCATCAGACCAGAAAAAAGCAGGCATATATTGACAGGCAGCACACTGGCGATTGATGTTTTGCCCCGAACACAGGATTTACAGGAAAATAGAGAAAAAGAAAAAAGATTCATTTGTAAGCTTCATCGTGATGGGCAAACTTCTCGAAGATAACGGTACTGCCTTTGATAGTGAAAGTGAGAACAAAATTACCTACATGAACTCTTTTGAACTCACTCGAGTCATGCCTGAGATTCTTGAAATGCTGAACAGAAATCTCGTCACAAAGAGCAATCTGGCAGATTTTTCTCATAGCATCCTTAAACAAGACAATATTTTTCCTCTTGAGCTTTCCCAGTGTTCTCTGAATCTTGGATGCATCAACATTCATAATTCATCGCACCACTTTCTAAACTCATCAATGGTCATTGATTTACCGGAAGGCTCACTCTTTGCCTGTTCCAGCTCCCTGATGAACGATTCTTTCAGAGGAAGTTCATCCACAGGATGCCAGTCAATTTTCTCACAGAATTCTTCATCTTCTTTGGATAACTTCCGTGTTTTGATATATCTTTCAAATATTTCACGTTTAAGCATTTCTTCCCTGCCAACTTCTGACCAGTTTACCCATGGAAACAGAGCCATTCTCTCTTTAAATGATTCTTCTACCGGGACAGTGATGCACGCCATTTTTAAATCACCTCAATTTAAAAGCCTCAAAGAACAGGAAGTTCTTTGGGTTTACAACTCACCTTTTGCATGCAACTTTTCCAGTGTTTCCAGCTTCTTCCTTAGCCCTTCCCTAAACACTTCAGGCCAGTTTATATCGGGATGTGCATCCAATCTTTTCTTCAAGTCACTGTGCACTGAATATGTCATCCTTTCCATTTAATAACACCTCATGCGATTGCATAACATTATGTAATTGCACAAATCTATTTAAATCTTTCGGTTCAGTGATACCCCTCAATCTCTTTCTTCGTATGGAGTTAATGCCATTAACAGATAGACTATTATCCGGCTCGCAAGCTATGGGATATCTATATATATCTTAATACCACTATATTGATATAGTTGCATACAGGCAGTGTAGATAATCCTTAATCAAAATCAGGGCACTTTACCGTCCCACGCATCGCGATTTCGCACAGAGCATAAATAGAATCGCAGACAGTCACAATCACCATATATATAAGCATCACTCAATAGCTGCAGGAAAGCCACAACTAACCACTAACCCAACCCAAACTAATGGAAATCTCTTGTACCGAGCACTTCAATCTCGCAAATTTCATATTTTCCCTATAGAAAAAAACGGAGGCGTTACTAAACATTTAAGGTCGATTTAGTATATATAGATTTCGTTACTCTGGAAGCAAATTAGCAAGAAAATCCGCATGGATTTTAATAGCTTTGGCTATGTTCTTCCTCATGATTCACATCAGAAATTACACCGGCTACGTCACCTACGGGTCCGACAGCTTCGAAAACATGAAAACAATCGAAGTAAACGCCACGCAGCCAAACGCCAGTGTATTCATTCAGTTCAGCAAACACCGCCCGGAAAGGTGCAAAGACGGGATACTGGTCATATCTGAAAACGAGCCAGTAGACTTCGTGACCTACAACGAGACCTACGAAAACAGCACCTGCAAATCCGCCGCAGTTCTCTTCAAAAACGTTATCCAGCCGGAAAATGACACTATTGCAGAAAACATCACAACAAACAGGACTGGATTAAACCAGACCATTAACTATACAGCCAACATCAC
>JAIWAJ010000081.1:0-6540 GCA_048634435.1 Methanosarcinales archaeon | reverse complement strand
ATAGTTGCAATATTCGGGTTCACAAGCACGCTTTTGATGCCTTCTTCCTTCAGTGCCTTAAGCGCCTGGGACCCTGAAAAATCAAACTCGCCAGCCTCCCCTATCTTGATTGCGCCGGACCCGAGCACAAGGACTTTCTTTATCTTCTTAGCCCTCTTTTTCCCGTACAGGTTACGCATTGCACACACCTAGAAACTCATCAAAAAGATAACCTGTATCAACAGGACCTGGCGTTGATTCAGGATGAAACTGGACAGCAAAGAATTTCCCGCTTTTGTGCCTGATACCCTCGATCGTTTTGTCATTTGCATTCACAAACCACGGTGAAACATCCTTTGGAAACTTCTTCTCATTCAGTGCAAACCCGTGATTCTGGCTCGTAATAAAGCACCTTTTGGTTCTCATGTCAATGCACGGCTGGTTCTGGCTCCTGTGCCCGAACTTCAGCTTATAGGTATCCATCCCAAGCGCAAGCCCCATTATCTGGTTCCCAAGACAGATACCAAACATCGGCATCTTCTCCACCATAAGCCTCCTGACAGTCTCAACAGTAGAATCCATAAGAATCTTCGGGTCTCCTGGCCCGTTTGACACAACCACTCCATCGGGCTCATAATCCAGTATCTTATCATGAGGATAATCATAAGGCACCTGTATGACTGTTGAATCGCGCGCACAAAGCTCTCTTATGATATTTGCCTTGGCCCCGCAGTCAATAACAACAATATTATTCCTGCCTTCACCATAGGTCACCGGCTTCTTCAAAGACACCTCCGCTACAAGATTTCTCGCATTCGGGTCATCCACATTTTTCACTTCAACCTTCAAAGTCTCAAGATCCGGGTGCCCGACCTCAAGTATCCCTCTCATGCTGCCGGAGACCCTGAGTTTCTTGGTCAGCGCTCTCGTATCAATCCCTGCTATGCCCACTTTCTTCTCTTTAAAGAACCATTCTGGAAGAGTCTTCCCGCACTGCCAGTGGCTCGGGTTATGGCACACCTCACTCACAGCAAGCCCCTGCACCTTGATACCATGTGACTCAAAATTAAGGGGCAGCCCAAAAGAATCAGACCGGTACTTAGGCACACCGTAATTACCTATAAGAGGATAAGTCAGCGCAAGTATCTGCCCTCTATACGATGGGTCCGTAAGGCATTCAGTATACCCGACCATACCGGTATTAAACACAACTTCTCCTTCCAGTCTCTTCTCAACACCAAATCCGATGCCTTGAAAGTATGACCCGTCTTCAAGAACAAGTAATGCATTCATCTCTCTTTGATTACTCAATGAAGATTTAAATCTTTTTCTTAGGTTCAAACTGCTTTTGCTTTTTTTGCTTTCATTTTTATTCAAGAAAACCCAATGAACAATTACACATGCAAATTATTTAAATCCTTTCCCACAACACATATAAATTCTTTCATCCACAAATCACAAATGTGTTTTTCCGGGCTGCGAGTGAATAAAATCCAGACACAGAGGCTCAATATGGTAAAATAGATATCTTTCTATTCGAAATAACTGTTATTCACAAGCTGTTATAGCTCACAGATTATTGTCATAGCGCAAAATCAATACCACACAAATATAAATAACATCACCCAATAAATATCAGGATACACATGGATGTGATAATGACTGCTCTCTGGGCAATCCTCTGCGCACTCGCCTTCATTGCCTGCCTCAAGAACCCCGGCAAACTATACATTTACGCAGCAGCAGGCTTTGCAGGAGCCGCAATCATGGCATTTTTAGGCGCTTCACTGCCACTCCAGCTGATTCTTGCCATACTGGCAACAATCACGGCAATACTCTTCGGCGAAGCAGGCATCCATGCATATTTTCTCATATTCCTCGCAATAGACGCCGCATTCATCCTCATATATTTCTTCTTTTTAAATTGATATAAAGTATGAACCGGCAATTAAAAAGCTTGACACAAAGTGTCATGATTTTTAAGAACTAAAAACCTCACTCAATTCCGAACCCCTTATACACTCCTTTTCCTTCAGTCTTTTTCTCCTCCTTGACACCGGACCCGGAAAGCTTTTCAGAAACATTATCCATCACAAAATGCGGAACCCTGTGCGGCTGTATCATATTCAGCACAGGCAACTCAACCGCCCCCGCAGCATAGGAGGGGATGACATGCATAGAAAAATGAGGCACAGTCTGCCCTGCAGACACCCCGTTTGAAGAGATGATCGTATACCCACTCGCCTTAAGCCTGCTCTTCATCCTCAGGCAAATCTCGCGCAGCATATCATTCAGCGAATTCTGCTCAGCAACATCAAGGTCAATCATCTCAGGGACATGCCTCTTTGAGACAATCACAACATGCCCTACAGACTTCGGCTGGATATCAAGAAATGCCAGGAAATCATCATTCTCACAAACCACCCTTGCAGGAACCTCTTTTTTCACAATCTTGCAAAAAACGCATCCCTGTGGTTTAGGCGCATCTTTCTCCTCCAGTTCAATCTTCTCCTCCAAAGGAGCCCCAGGAACAATATCCTCCCTTCGCGGCACATCCATCCCAACTCTCAGCTCCGCATCATGCTTCCCGCCCGCCTTAAGCGCACTCACATCCTTTGCAATCTTCTTATAGTCCTCATCAGACAAAACACCATCATTGCTGTCATCACTCATAAAAACACCTCTTAATTAAGTATATATACACTTTTAACCAACGACGCTTATAAAATTAAGTCAAATATAAATATTTACTCACCAAAGATACATATACCTATTCTAAAAGGGAGACGGGGTAAAAATGGTAATGCTAGAAAAAATCGTAGTGCAGGGCTTCAAATCATTCCAGAAAAAGCAGGTGGTGCCCTTATACCCCGGCTTCAACGCCATCATAGGCCCAAACGGCTCAGGCAAATCAAACATACTTGACTCAATAGTATTCGTTCTCGGAAGCTCGTCCCGCCAGCTAAGAGCAGGCCGCATGGACCACATTATCTACAACGGCGGCCACGGCAAAAAGCCTGCAGATCATTCCACAGTATGGCTCCACATAGACAATTCAGATAAAGGCATCCCTGATCAGGACGAAAAAATCATGATATCAAGAAGAGTGAACAGGCAGGGCCAGTCAATATACCGCCTGAACGAGAAAGTAGAAAACAGGGCAAAAATACTCGAAATCCTGTCATACGCCGGCATAGACCCTGACGGCCAGAACATAATCCAGCAGGACGACATAACAGGCATAATCAAAATGCGCCCCCGTGAACGCCGTGAAGTCATCGACCACGTGGCAGGCATAAGCGAATACACGACAAGAAAAGAAAAAGCAACAGAAGAGCTAAAAGTCGCAGAGCGCAACCTGGAGGACGCCAGCATCATCCTCGACCAGAAAAAAGAATACGTAGACAAGCTCAAGAAAGACCGCGACCTTGCAATGAAACACAAGACACTAGAAGAATCGCGCGCAAAACTCGCAGCAACACTCGCATTCAGCCGCGTCAAGGCACTTGAGAGCACACTCGAGAACCACGCAAGAAACCTTGAAATAAAAGAAAACGAACTCGCAAGCCTGAGAGGCAAAGTAGGCCACTTTGACGACAATCTGGATGACAAAGAAACCCTGATACAGAACATAGACACTGATGTCATAAAAAAATCAGTAAACGCGGAAATCAGGAGTGAAATCGAAGACATAAACTCCCGCATAATAAAGCGCGAAAGCGATATAAACGCAAACCGCCGCGAAATAGAGCGCCTTGAAGACATGATATCAAAAATGAACACTATCCGCGCAAGCAAAGGCGAGGACGTAGGAAACAGGTCAGTGCGCGCAATCCTTGACCTCAGCCTCCCGGGCGTATACGGCACTGTCGGCAACTTATCAACCGTAGACCCGCGATTCGAGATTGCGATAAACGTCACAGCAGGCTCGCGCCTGAACGACGTAATCACAGACAGCGAACAGACAGCCATAGAATGCATAAGCTACCTCAAACAAAACAACCTCGGCCGCGTCCGCTTCCTCCCGCTTGACCGCCTCCAGCCAACATCAACCTCTGCCAAGGCAGAAATAGCATCCAAGATGTCAGGCATAATAGACTTCGCAGTAAACCTGCTTCAGTTCGACAGGAAATACCAGATCGCATTCAGCCACGTATTCAGAGACACTCTCATAGCCGAAGACGCAGACTCAGCAAGAAAAGTCCGCGGCTTAAGAGTCGCGACACTTGAAGGCGACCTTTTCGAGGCAGGCGGCGCAATAACCGGCGGCAGCCTCAGGAAAATGCAAAGCAAAGTAAACGTGAAAGACATAACAGACGTAAACGAATATGAAAACGCAATCAAGAAACTCGAACTTGAAATAGAAAGCCTGAAAAAAGAAATAGGCGACCTGAACATCCTCCTTGAAGAAAAGCAGGGCAAAGTAACAGAAGAATCAAAAGAAGTCGAAAAACTCCAGCAAGAGAAAAGCAAAATCATAGAAGAAATAGACGAGATGAAACACTCAAGAAAAGGCCAGTACGAGCAGAAGCTCAGCCTTGAAGCAGAAATCCAGCAGCTTCGCATTAACCGCGCGAAACTCGAGGCAGAACTGGAAAACTCTCTGCTTGACTACGAAAAATACAAAGACTGCAAAGACCTTGAAAAAGCGGACCCCCAGAAGCTCCAGAAAGAGCTGAACAACATCGACCGCCAGCTAAGGGCAATTGGTCTTGTAAACATGAAAGCAATCGAGGAATACGACCAGTACGAAAAAGAGTACAAGGAATTCAGCGAGCGCGTAGAGAAGCTGAAAGAAGAGCGCAACTCAATAGAAGAGATGATAGCGAAACTGGAAGAAAAGCGAAAGCTTATGTTCTACAGCACTCTCGAAGAAATCTCAGGCGAATTCGCCAAAATATTCATGACCTTGGCCGAAGGCCCGGCAGAACTGGTAATGGAGGACCCGAAAGATATTGAATCCGGGCTCGTCATAAAAGCCCAGCCAAAAGACAAGCACCTCCTCTCCATAGACTCTCTCTCCGGCGGCGAAAAAACACTCACAGCAATAGCATTTTTATTTGCAATCCAGCGCCACAAGCCATTCCCGTTCTACATTCTCGACGAGATAGATGCAGCCCTTGACAAGAAAAACTCAGAAAAAATCGGCGATTTGATACAAGGCTACTCAGACAAATCCCAGTTCCTCGTGATATCACACAACGATGCCACAGTGAGGCGCTCAAACAGGGTATACGGCGTATCCATGCAGGAAGGCGTCAGCCAGATAATGGGCGTTGATTTGAGCGACACGAAAGAGAGTCCTGAGAGCGCAGAATAAAAATCACTACCGGAATCTATATTCTCAATCACCAAAACCTTTATATACTAAAAGGCACCAACTAACTACATACATACAAGTATATATCGAGATATACAGGGAGAGATTTAAGGGGGATGAAACAATGAGAAATGAAAATATATCTGTTGATACAATAACACAAAAGATACTAAAAACATCAAGACAGCCACTTTCTACATATGAGATAGCAAAACGGGCAAAAATTTCTTGGTCTACAGCAAACATTCACTGCTATAAACTCAAATCAGAAGGCAAAATCAACGGCAAACTGGAAAAAGCAGAAGTTGGTCTTGGCAAGAAAATGATCTGGTGGATAGGAAAAAAATAAATATACCATATTCTCTTCAGCAGAACATGATTTCTATCGGCAAGTAACCCTGACCGTAGATATAAATACCTGGTAACTTCAAGTATTGAACAAAACAATTCTTAAGGCACTGAACTCTATGGAAGCAATCAATGAAAATCCAGAAGATGACAATATAATTAGAACAGACAAAGACATAGTAGAGCTGATCCACAACGGAGAATGGCAGGAAGTCATCATCGCCCTGACGCACGACATGAATCCTTGGGACATTGACCTCATCAAATTAAACCAAAGATTCACGCACCACATAAAAAAAATGCATGAACTTGACCTGCGCATCCCCTCGAAAATACTCCTTGCAGCAGCAATAATATACCGCCTGAAATCAGACACCTTAAGATGCGTCGAAGAAGAGGTGACTGAAGACATGGGACTCATCGAGGATGACCTCGAATACACCCAACTGCCTTACAACGAAGACTCCACAAATCCTATAGTCATACCTCCTATCCAGATACCGCTCCGGCGCCAGCCAAAAAGATCTATCTGCATAGACGAGTTGGTCGATGCACTGGGAAAAGCAATGGTCATAAAAAACCGCCGCCAATCGCGCGGCCTCTTCCAGATAGACCTGAGAGGCGAAGACATATCCAAAAGCATCGAAGAACTCTTTGGTAAGATTAATAAATTCTTAGAAACAAATAACATCGTTAATTTCGGCCAGTTAGTTGGAATCCAGCCGACACGCGAAGAAAAAATAAAGAAATTCAACTCGCTGCTGCACTTATCCAACCAGGGTCGCATAATATGCGAGCAGCCGCAGATGTTTGGAGAAATACACATAAAGTTGGTGGAAAAATGGAATTAGAAAGAGAGACATGCATAATGGGAAGAGACGACGATTTAAGAG
>JAIWAJ010000080.1:0-6838 GCA_048634435.1 Methanosarcinales archaeon | reverse complement strand
TGATCTGATTGCAGAGTACAGGAAGTACAGGAATGATATTTCTGATATCTTAGATAAGATGGATGATGTTGTGGATGCGCTTTCCCGCAAGGGTTGATTCAAATTATATATATGAGATGAGACAATATAACTATATAAACAATTGAAACAATAATCTGAAAAATGCGCAATCTTTTTCCCGTTATATTTGCATTTTTTGTCCTGGGTGCGCTTCCGCTTGCTTTCGCAGACAATTATGATCTTGCTCTTCACATCACTGCCAGCGAGAATTTCACTCTTTTTGAATCGAATTCTTATAAGGTGATTGTCAGGAATAATGAAACTGCGGATGAACTGATAAATATCAGTTTATTGCGCACTATTTTTTTGAACCAGACCATCATCTACCAGAAGAGCGGGAACTACAGCCTGAAGAAGAGCGTGACAAAAACTTACCAGTGGACACCGCAGGAGAGCGGGAATTATACAATATGTGCAAATATTACGTCATCCACAGTCAATGATACGCATCCTTACAATGACGCCGAGTGCAGGGATGTGTGTGTGATAAATATCAGTGTTGATGAAAATGGCACTGATGTAAATGAGAGTGAGAGGCTCACAAATTTTACATGCGACCTTAAGGTCAGGGTAAGCGCCAGGAAATTTTTCTTTGATTCAAAGGAGGGGCTTGGCATAAAAGTCGCGGTTGAGGATATAAATCATTCTGGTATTGAGCATTCTTTTTCACTTGCCTACTGGATAGAGGACCTTTTCGGGAATGTTGTGAAGGCGCGCCATGAAAAGAACTACACAATGAACCTCAGTGAGACGCGGAGTTATAACCCGCATGCGCCGATGATTACTGACTCTGAGGCGTATGTGATAAAAGCTGAGATAACAAACCCTGGATGCAATGACACCAGCATGGAAAATAATTATAATGAGACCATGATTCTTGTAAAGGGCGTTGCAGGTGAGGAGGCGGATGATGAATCCAGGATTGAAATTACTAAAGTAAATCCCAAGAAGACGACGTTTGGGGATATTATTGATGTTAGTGTTGATGTGTATCGCGGGGATACTTCAAAATATTCTCTTGGCGTGTGGGTGGAGCGGATGGATGATGGGTTTGATGTGAGTGAAAAGTCTACTGTCCACCTGAAGAATAAGAATACTGAATATTCACTAAAGATTCCTGTTGTGATTAAGTCGAATTGCAACGAGAAATATAAGAGCGGAAAGTATGAGCTTATTGCTGAGGGGCTTGGTGTGAGGGAGAGCACGATGATTACACTAAGCGGGCTGTCATCTTCCCTGTGCAAAACCGAGACTGTGACAAAATACAGGTACAAGGTGAAAGAGCCAGAAAAGAATGAAAAAATAGAGGAGAATAATACAGAGTCTGCTGTAAAAGTACCTGATGTTGAATTCGGGTTTGTTTCATGGGAGGATAATGTTTCTGTTGGCGATGAATTTTTGACTGCTGTGGAGGTGAGGAATAATAAGAATAGTGCGCTGAATGTGAGTGTCTACAGCTATGTCATGTCAAACAACTCGTGGGTGAGTGAAGGGCTTTCTGCAGACGGGGTGTGGGAGAAGTCGTGGATGGGAAACAAAAAGGAGCTGCTGATTGATGCAGACGATCTTGCCAGGGTCAACCTTACTAACAGGGTCATGAAAAATGTTAGCGGGAATTATACACTGAAAGTGAAGATGAAGGGTGATATTGAAAAGGTGCTTGAAAGGATGATAACAATCAGCAGTCCTCCTGCGGAAGGTGAGATGTTCTCTGTTTTTTGCAATGCAAGTAATAAGAAGACATACCTGTTCTTAAGGAATAGTGCAGATGAAGACGTGAGTGCGACTGTAAGCTCTTACGGGAGCCCGCAGTCCAGGAGGGAAGTTGCTGTTGAGGCTGGCGAGCGGAAGCGGATGGCTTATTTCGGGATGGTTGACAGGTTTGTTGTAGAGTATGATGGGAGTTCAATTGAATGTGCGGTAGAACATGATTCTGGTGTTGATGTTGATGAAAGAGAGCACAGGGAACTTGAAAGCATGGTGCATGCGGCACCTTCGCGAAATGAGTCGATTGTTGAGAGGTTGATTGAGCGCATATATTCTTTCTTTAGGCGCAGATGAGACTGCAAACGCAAAGCTAAATAAAGGGCTGATGTAATATATAAACTGTGAACTGAATGGATGATAAGCTTAACTTTGAGAGTCTTGGAAAGGTTGTGAAGAAAAGCAAGAATGCTACTTTCATAGAAGTAGATGCATGCGACCTGAAAAGGGCGCTGACTAAACTGCGCCTAACAGGTGTTAAGAGAATCATGACGATAACAGGAGTGGATAATGGTAAGGAGATTGAGGTCATATATCATTTTGATAAGGACTATCATATTATTAATGTCAAGACGAAGATCCCGCGCAAGGATTCGACAATCGGGTCTATCACTACAATCTATTCTGGTGCAAAGCTGTTTGAGAGGGAACTCTCAGAGATGCTTGATGTGCAGATTGAGGGCAACAGGGAGCCTGAGAATCTGTTTCTTTGCGAAGGGTCGCCCCGGGCTCCGCTCAGGAAGAAGGAGAATGCTGATTAGTATGAAAAAAGTGACCACAATCCCGATGGGACCGCAGCACCCGGCGCTTATTGAGCCGGAATACCTGAAGGTTTCAGTGGATGGGGAGACTATAGTTGATGTACAGATCAATTTAGGCTATATTCATCGCGGCATAGAGGGGCTTATGCAGAAGAAGAATTATGTCCAGGATATCTATGTTGCTGAGCGCGTGTGCGGCATCTGCTCCGGCTCGCATACTGCCGCGTATTCGCAGGCTGTTGAGAATCTTATTGAGCTTGAGATACCAGAGAGGGCGAAATATATAAGGACAATTATTCTTGAGCTTGAGCGTCTTCACTCACACCTTCTCTGGGCTGGTGTTGCAGGTTATGAGATTGGCATTGATACGATTTTTATGAGCGCGTGGAAGGACAGGGAATATGTTATGGACCTGCTCGAGGCTATCAGCGGGAACAGGGTTAATTATGGCATGAGCACTATTGGCGGTGTGCGGAGGGACATTCCTTCCGGGATTGCGCCAAAAATTGAGAAAGTTATGGGTGTGATTGAGAAGCGTGCGGATTATTATGCTCAGGTGTTTTTGAGTGATAAGGTCATTCTTGCAAGGACGAAGGATATTGGCAGGTTCGGGTACGCGGATGCTGAGAAGTTCTCGGCTGTCGGGCCTGTTGCGCGCGCATGCGGCATTGAGTATGATATCAGGAAGGATGGGTATGCTGCCTATGGCGATGTTGAGTGGGAGCCGGTTATGGCAAGGGGAGGGGACGTGCAGGCAAAGGTAATTGTGCGGCTGGGCGAGCTGAAGGTCTCTGCTTCCATTATCAGGCAGTGCCTTTCGAAGATGCCCGCGGGTGATATCAAGGCAAAGGCGCCTGTGGCTATTCCTGAGAACGAGGCGGTTTCGAGGGTGGAGGCGCCGAGAGGAGAGCTTTTTTATTATGCGCGGTCAAATGGCAGTGACAAGCCTGAGCGCGTGAGGATCAGGACACCTACTTATTCTAATATACTGACTCTGAAGCCGGCTTTGATTGGGCAACAGCTTGCTGATCTGCCGATTATCGTTGCTGCGATTGATCCGTGTTTCGCATGCACCGACAGGGTTGCACTGGTTGATATGAATAAGGATGAAAAGAAGGTTGTTGATGCAAGTTATTTCAGGAAGATTGAGAGAAGAGATTGAGAAAAACATGTCCTAAACAGCTGTTATGTGTAGCGCCCAGAGCAGTTTTTGATTTACCTATCAATTAAAAACATATATACTCCTTCTGCCATAAATAAATCATGCTGTTTGAAATCCTTGTTTACCCCGGGCTTTTGTTCATCCTGTCTGTCAGCCTTATTTATTCCGGGATTTTGCGCAAGCTTGCGGCGCGGATGCAGAACCGCGTGGGGCCGCCTATTGTGCAGCCGGTATATGATGTCATCAAGTGGTTTTCAAAGGAAAACATTAAGCCAGATCAGGCTGGTTTTGGTTTCTGGGTGTGGCCTGTTGTTGCGATTGTCGCGGTTGTTGTTGC
This sequence comes from Methanosarcinales archaeon, assembly GCA_048634435.1. Taxonomy (GTDB): domain Archaea; phylum EX4484-52; class EX4484-52; order EX4484-52; family B79-G9; genus B79-G9. The sequence goes on along the minus strand of JAIWAJ010000080.1, from coordinate 2,754 downwards.
AGGGCTCATGACGCCGATGGGTGGGGTGGCTGTGCTTGACAGCGCTGGCGGCATTATCGTGCTTATTTATTTTCTTGCGCTTTCGTCTGCCTGTGTGTATATGGCAGGGTTCTCATCTTCAAACCCGTTCGGGGTTATGGGGGCTATCAGGGGGATTACGCAGATGATTGCTTATGAACTGCCGTTTATAATTACAGTTCTTGTGCCGGTTGTTGCACTTATGGGTTATGGTGGTGTGAATTATCTTAGTGTGAGCGCAATCAATAGTTTCCAGGTGCATAATGTGTGGCTGATACAACTCTATCCGCTTGCAGGGATCGTGTTTCTTTTGACGCTGGTAGGAAAGATTGAGATGCCACCTTTTCATACGCCGGGGGCGCACCAGGAGCTTGTGGGGGGATATAGTGCTGAGTATAGTGGCTCGGGGCTCGGGATGATTGAGCTCCAGCATATTGTGAAGGCGTTTGTGGTCATGGGGCTTGCTGTTGCATTGTTTCTTGGAGGCGCAGCTACACTTTCTGTATTTTTTCTGAAGACGCTTGGATTGCTGTTTGTTCTGACGCTGCTGAGAGTTGTTATGGCGCGCCTTCGGATTGACCAGATTCTTGAGTTTTACTGGCTGCTTGCGATAATTGCAGGGATTGACCTGATCAGGGTTATCCTGATTCCCGCGGGATTATAGGTAATGATTATGAAGCTTATTATTGAATCAGTGAAAAATGTTTTGAAGAAGCCGTTTACGCAGAAGTATCCCAAAGAGAGGCCGGTTGTTCCTCGCAGGCTTCGTGGGAAGCATAAATACAATAAGGAGAAATGCGTGTACTGCGGGCTGTGCGCACGGTACTGCCCGTCAGATGCGATTACTATCGACAGGGAGAAGAAAGAATGGAGTGTGGACATTGGGAAGTGCCTGTTTTGCGAGCAGTGCGCGGATATGTGCCCCACAAAGTGTTTGACGCTTGGGACTGAGTTTGAGTTTGCGGAAGTTGACAAGAGCAAGTTTATCTTTAGAGGATAAGAAAAAGGTGCATGTGGTTAGTTTGTGTATCTTTGCTGGTCCTTTGTCGGCACAGTTAAGAATTCTCTTGACAGCACTCCTGTGAGTGCCAGGATTATCAGGCCGGTTACAAGGGATAAGCCCGGGTCTTTTAAAAACTGGTTTTGGGAGGTTATTTCATATACGCCGCGCCAGAAGAGTATAACTCCTGTAGCACCCGCAATTGTAAGGCTTACATGCTTAAAATATGAGAACTCGCGTTTTATCCCGTGCTGCGCCAGGATCTGTAGAGATGCAAGTTCTGTTTTCAGGTGGTGCTTAAGTTCTGCATCCTTGACTTCCTGCACATCTTCCTGGATATCGGTTATCTTGTCAATTATTTTTCGATGCATGTGGATTCACTTTTACAGATAAAATTCTTTTTTCAGGTAGTCCATTACACGATTGTGAATATCTTTTGAGATTGCCAGACCGATTTCGCGGGTGCGGCCGTACCTGCCCTTTGAGATGACTTTCGCGTTTATTATGCTCAGCATGTCGAGCTCTGTTATTATGTCTGAGATGCGCCGCTGAGTCAGGGGCTTTAATGATATTTGTGAACAGATGTTAATATATGTATCATAGACTTCGCCTGTGAGTATCTTTTCTTTAGTGGCGCCGTCAAGGAGGGTGAATATGCTGTACATTACTGATTTTGACTGCTTTGGCTGCGTTTTTACCACTTCCAGTATGCGGTCCATATCTACTTTGGATTCTGCAAGATCAACATGCTTTTCTGTGATTTGGATGTCGTTATTTCTTTCTGCAAGTTCGCCTGAGACTCTTAAAAGGTCTAGTGCGCGCCTAGCGTCGCCGTGCTCCTGGGCTGCCAAGGCTGCGCATTTGGATATTACGCCCTCTTTTATCCTATCTTCGCTGAATGCGATTTTTGCGCGGTCATTGAGGATGTCCTGAAGCTGGACTGCATTGTAGGGAGGGAATACGAACTCTTCTTCTGATAGGGCTGATTTTACTCTCGCATCTATGTAGTCTATGAATGAGACGTTGTTCGAGATGCCTATTATGGATATTTTGATGTTTTGGAGCTCCTGATTTATGCGGGTGAAGTTGTATAGAATCTCGTCGCCGACTTTTGATATCAGGGCGTCTATTTCATCTATTATGAGTATGATTACTCCTTTGCGCTCTTCCAGAGCATCGAAAAATATCTTGTAGACCTGAACTGTGGGAAGACCTGTAGGAGGTACTTCTTTTCCAAGGATGTTCGCAAGGTACGCAAGGAGGCGGTATTCTGTGTCTGCAACGCGTTTCATTTTGCAGTTCACGTACATTACGTATAGGTCTGATTCTGCTTTTTTTGCTGCTATTTCAAGCTGGTTTGTGACGTATCTTGTTATTAATGTCTTTCCTGTGCCTGTTCCTCCGTATATGAATACATTTGATGGGCGATCGTTCTTTAGTGCAGGAGCAAGTATGAGGCCAAGTTGGTTTATCTGGCTGTCCCTATGTGGGACATCCTCTGGTGTGTATGATATTGTGAGTGCTTTTTTGTTTGTGAATATCGGCTGCTTGTTCAGGTAGTCGCTGAATATGTCTTGTATTGTTTTTTGAGGCATGTTACCGCTCATGTTGTTGTTTTGTTGGGTAGAAGTTTTTTGGTGGTATGGTGTTTTTTGTGTAGTTCTATAGGAAGTGTAGGTTTATATTGTTTTCTATAGGAAGTGAAGCCTGACCCCCTACTTTCCTGTGGAACTTAT
>JAIWAJ010000079.1:0-6845 GCA_048634435.1 Methanosarcinales archaeon | reverse complement strand
GAAACAATCTCCGTGGAAATAACCGGGGACTCAAATAAGATAAACGCATTCATTGAGTTAGTGAAGGATGCGGGGATAAAAATCGTCGCCCGGACAGGAGTTACAGCGATGCCCCGTGGCTGAAGATAATGAAATCATCATACAGAATCCTTAGATTATTCGGAATCTCTATTGAACTGCACATAACATTCATCTTCTTCCTTCTCCTGATATCATTATTCGGTCTGGCTAATGTGATCTTCTGGCTCAGTATCTTCACCGTGGTTTTAATGCACGAACTCGTACACTCCCTAACTGCTATGAGATTCAATATACCTGTCCCGAAGATAACATTAACCCCTATCGGGGGTTTAGCCAGCATCGAGGTTCCCGAAGACCCAAAAAAGGAGTTATTGATTTCTATTGCAGGACCGTTCTCTAATTTTATTCTGGCAGGCATAATATACCTGTTATTTATTTTCACCTCACTACCAATCCATACCTACGGCTTCGTCATCCAGCAACTCTCCGCAGGCAACGCAAATATCCTGGATCCCTCTTTTCTCTTGAGTGGAATGCTCTGGGTGAACCTGATCCTGGGTTTATTTAACATAATACCCGCCTGTTTTCCTGCTGCCTCTTCTTTCAATAAGGTCTTTATCAACCAACCTCTTTATCTGTTTATCAATAGTGTCAAGGGGTTTATCTATCACCTCAGATATTCTCTTTGCCTGAACCCCTTGGTTATTTGATATAAACTCAAATAATTCTTTTAATCCGCCATTTAATCCTCCATTTAATCTGCCATTTAATCCGCCATTTACAGGGACATTGCCACTCTGCTCAAAGAAAAATTCTATTCTATAATTATCAATATCTCCAGATATAACCGGGGAGGTTTCATAATTGCTCTTCCAGCCAGTTATCATCTTATCAGATCCATATCCTGCAGGCTGATATGGCGCTCTATTAGTTATATCTTACATGCAAGATATGGCAATGGGATTGCTGTTCTCTATCTGATTGCCAGGCTATTTTTCCAGTGATCGCATACTTGTTCTGTCTTTTCACGGGACATTCCCACGTAAAGTTTGGGGTTGAAAAGTATCTCTTTTTCAATGTCAGAAAATTTGTTTAGATATGGCTCAAGCTCATCGTCAATTTCCATAATGTCCCTTAAGCCCTGCTGCTCTTTTTCTGCTTTTAGTGTGAGCTTTCTTACAAACTCGTGCGCGTCAGGATGGCCGTGGAAGGCAAGAAGCATGTAGAGGGGCTCTGCAGCAAATGAGTCTTTGCTCATGTCGAAATTCATATCAAGGTTTTCTTTGTCCACTGCAAGCCTTTTTGAGACTTTTGCCAGGCGTACTGTAGATACGTAAAAGGCTGCAAGGAGATGTGGTATAAACCTCTCGGATGCTGAGTTTGTGAGGTCGCGCTGGTGCTCTGAGGTCTGGTCAAGGTATGCTGTGACTATACAGGGCATGAATGCCTTGTACATGCTCTTTACATTCTCGAAGTTGATTGGGTTTCTCTTGTGCGGCATGGTTGATGAGCCGACCTGGTTGGCTGTGAATTCTTCTTTTATTTCTGATATTTCTGTTCTCTGGAGGTGCCTCATGTCGTCTGAGAAGTTGGCAAGCACTGAGAATGCGGAGATTATTGAATGCAGCAGGTCTGTCATTGGCTCGGGGGGTGTTATCTGGGTCGAGTGGAGCGCGGGCTTGAGCCCGAGTGCGTCAAGGAGGTCTTTCTCAAATTCCATGGGGTTTTCGAAAAACAGTGAGGATGCATTGTAGGCGCCTACTGCGCCTGAGACTTTTCCTCTCAGGCTGTCTTCTGCACTGATTATTGCCTCTATCCTTCCCCCGAGGCGGTTGATGTAAGATGCCATGGTGAAGCCGAATGTTATGGGTTCTGCATGCTGGCCGTGGGTCCTTCCGACCTGAAGGGTGTCTTTTTCGCGGAGCGCAATTTCTATCCATGTTTTTTCAAGCTCGATTAGTGCAGGCAGGAGCACGTTTATAGTGAATTCCTTGTATCTTAATATGTTGGCTGTGTCAACGACATCGTATGATGTGAGGGAGAAATGGACGAAGCGCCTTGCTTTTTTGGGTACTTTTGAGCGGATGCAGTTTGCGAGTGCGCGGATGTCGTGCTTTATACGGTCTTCTTCTGCGTAAACTTCCCTTGCAGCCACTTTTTCGCATGCCTTTGATATGGAGTCTGCAATGTCTTTCTGGCATATGCCCTGTTTTGCGAGGGTTTGCGCGAGCGCGGATTCTACTTTCAGCTTGTATTTTATGTATGCGTTTTCGGACAGGTAGGGTTCGAGGGCATCTTTTATTTTCTTGTCTCTTCCGTAATACCTGTAGTCTATCGGGGATATGTTTTCGAATATGTCCATTTTTATCACAGCACTGTCTTCTTTATGTCTTCTTTGGTTTTTCTGATGCGCTCGTCTACTTTTCTGGATAGTTTTTTGTCTGTGAGTGAGATGATTTTTACTGCTGCGAGAGCTGCATTTGCGGGGCCCATGACTGTCATCGCGGGGGCGCCTGAGGGCATCCTTAAGCTTGAGTGGATGTCTATCAGGTATGTTGCCTTGTCTTCTATCGGGGGGCATGCTATCACGGGCTTAACAGTGTTTGCTGCCACTGTGCCTGAGAGGCCGTTTGACATGCCGGCTACTGTGATGAATACTGCATCCGGATGCTTTTTTTCTGATTCTTTTATGATGTTGAGTACAATCTCAGGTGTCTTGTGCGCTGATGCGACTTTGTACTGGTAGCGCATGCTGTATTCATCGAGGGCTTTGCCGATCTTTTTGCAGAAAGGGAGGTCTTTTTTTGAACCCATTAAAATTATTATCATGTTTATCACCACAATTACAGTCGTTATTGTGAATATTTGGATAAGAAGATTTATATATGACTTCAGGTTAATATAAGAGATATGAGTGAAGAGAATTCTATGGATGATATGGATGTTGTTGAAGAAGAAGTGAAAAAAATCGACAAAGGAGAAAAATCAGACTCGAAATCAGGTGTTGTGATGCAAGTCTGCCCTATATGCGGTGAACCGGAACTTACATATTACAGGATGACTGCCGGGGGGATGTTTCTGCCTGTCCCTGACCAGAAATATTTATGCAAAAACTGCGGGTACATAGGGTCAGTAAGCCTGGAAGTCAAAAGTGCAGATGATATTGAAAAGATAAAAAAACACTATGAGATGATAAGGAAATCTGAAAGCATGGGCCACAAATCAATACATACACAGGAGCAAAAACCAGAAGTAATGAGTTTGGGTTATGCCTGGTTGTGGAAGGATATGCTCATTGTTACATCAATTATTATTGTGGCTGCTATCATTTTTGCAATAGTAAATAATATCGGGTTTGGAATAACCACATTAGTACAGAATGCAGCAATATCAGGATTGATAGTCGGAGCCATTATTTTTTATATTCACAGAAAGTAAGGTTTAGAGAATAAAAAATCATGAAAAGTTCGGTTAAATAGAAGCATTTTCAAGCTTTTTTATCGCTTGAGATATTTTATCTGCGATAAAAAATGTCATTTTTTTGCTTTTTTCTTTTTTTGCCATTCTAGCGCATATTCAATCCTTTTTTTTGCGCAGGGGTGGGAATACAGGAAGAATTCTACAAGAGGATGGGGGGAGTCGTCGCCGAGGTTCATGTCGCATAGGCGCTTTTCTGTGGATATTTCTGCCTCTAATTTGCCTGTGGCGTCGAGGGCAAAAAGGTCTGCCTGTTTTTCTCTTTTTCTTGAATATGCCATCATTACCGGCATCAGGATGAGCTCAATAACGGAGTTGGTTAAAAGGAGGAGCGGGAGTCCGGCAATATCTGAGATGCCTGCCAGGCTGAAGGTCATGGAAAATTTTTCAAAGACTGCGATTATTATCAGAAATATCGGTATTATTTTTAAAGATTCGATGATTGTGAACCTTAAGATGTCTTTGTGGACATAGTGGCCAAGCTCGTGGGCTACGACAGTCTCTATTTCATCGGGGGTAAAGTTCTCTGTCAGAGTATCGAAAAGGATTATTCTCTTTGAGCTGCCGATGCCTGCAAACATCGCGTTTGCCTTATTTGATTTCTCGCTCTCGTTTGCAATGTCAATGCGGTTTATGTTTTTGATGCCTATTTTCTTTAGTATCTCAAAAATCCTTTTTCGTATTTTCTCATCTTTGAAGGGCTTTGTCTTGTAAAAAATAGGGAATATCACGACCGGATATATGTAGTCGAAGAAGAGGGTAAGTGCAATATACAATATTGCTGCATAAACATACCACAAAGGCGTCATCTGTATAAGCACATAAAGGCCGGCCAGTATTGGGACTGAAATTATGTACATCAGAATAAGTTCCTTTAAAAAATCTTTTAGCCATGAGTGAATATTCTGGTTTGAGAGGTTGTACCTGTGCTCGTAGATAAAGCTGGAATAGAATGACAATGGCAGCTGCACCAGAGTAAGAAGAGTCAAAAAGATTATGACATATACCGGAAGATATAGTTGTCCTGCAAGAGCTATTGAAATATCTTTGATTGCATGCGAGTATCCTGAAAACAGCAATACTGCAAAAAAGACTAGTGGCAGAAGCATAGAATTAAAGATATCGTTGATTATCTTTGTCTTTGTGTAGATTTTTGCAATCTTTCTTTTTTTCGGGTCATACTCGTAAGGGTATTTTATTGGCATGGTTTCGACCTGCGATTAAATGATATTGTTTTGCGGCAGGGTTCAAATGTTTGTTAAACTTCCATCCCCGCACATCTTGTTTCGCCAAACAACTTTAAATATTTCCTTTGCCTGGACGGCACCAACTTTATAACTTGTTATTTTTTCCCGTCCCATGCCTTGAGATTGCCTGTTTTTCCTTTTTTGCCGCCAATATCAAAAACCTGGTTGTCGCGCGCAGCAATTGTCTTGACTCCTGTCTCTTCCTGTATCTCCTGCGCAACTTTCCATGGGCCATGCTTGATTATGCCCATGCCAAAATGCTGGATAATAGCAAGTTCTGGATTGATGTCTTTTACAAACTTTTTTGTATCCTCTACATCCATGTGCTTTTGCGAATAGCTGTCTGCCTTTGAGACATCCCATTTCAGATAGAGGCAGTTGAGAATTATTATGCCTGAGCCGATGTGGTTTTTTGCTATTTTTTTTGTGTAGTTGGTGTCTGACAGGTAGGATATGGTGTTTTCTGCGTGGAATATGAACCCTATTCCTGTTTTGTCTGTGTGTTCCGTAGGGGTGGTTGTGATTTTTAGTTTTCCTATGCTGAATTCTTCATCCGGCCTGAGAGTGAGGCTTTTGCTTACAAAACCCTGGTGATAGGAGCTGACTGGCTTGTCCGGCCCTTCAAGCGCAGAAACAGATCCTGCAAGGATGCCTCTTTTTTTTCTTGTGCCATGCGTCATTGCCTCGATTAGTGCTGCAGCGTCGTTTGTGTGGTCTATGTGGCAGTGAGACAGGAGTATTGCATCGAGTTTCGGGAGTGGTATTTTTTGTGCGCGCGATTTTATAAGTGCGCCGGGGCCCGGGTCAATGTATATTTTTGCGCCCATGAGTTCTGCGTAGATGCCGGCTGTTGCGCGCAGCTGCTGGATCATGTTGATTCTTCCGCCGCCGGTGCCAAGGAACTGTATTTTTGAAGCCATACAATTATAGTTGGAGCAAGACATTTATATGTTTTTCAAGCCAATAATCATGTATGATTGATGATAATATTGAAATAGAAGCAGGCGATGAGAAGATAGGGGAAGAAATCAAAAAGCGCATGAAACAAATAGATGCAAAACTGAAGGAAATAAGAGTAATAAGAGCAGAAATCCGCGAACTCAACAAAAAAAAGGCAAAGAAGAGGCCAATTATTATTCATGTTCCTGCAGAAAAAAAGGAAGAAATCGAGAAGAAGATTAAGGAGATTATTGAGGAGTATAAGGAGTGACTGTTTCTCTATATATTTACGGATAGCTGAAAGGATAATTATTCCTATAAGAATATTTCTAACAGGAATGAATTTAAGTAGTCATAACATACAAAAATGATGTTTAAATGTATGTAAGGCGCAAGATATGGAACCCGTTCAAGACCGTATACGACAGCAGGAAACTGCGGGACTATTTCAACCAGACAATCTGGCAAATTATACAGCAGAATTAGGAATACTGGAGATAATTGAAGGAAGAGATACATATAGTCCTGAAAGTCCAAGATATCACGTTGATGCACATGTTGCAGGTCTTGGAGATAAAAGAACAAAGATTATAGTTTCCGGTAATACGAATATTATTTCAGAATATATGCCTGAGTTTAAATCCAAATTGACAGAGCATATAATAGACCGATTTGGAAAAGCTGGCTATATAGAGGCTGATTTAGTTATTGAATATAATCTACAGCCTACAGCAGAGGATTTACACAAAAAGACAAATGGAGAAGAAATATTACTGGGAGACAGCAGGAACGTGCAGTCAGCTGCCTATAATACTGAAGATCATCTGCCATGCAATGTTAGTGCAGCAAGAAAAATCACTTCAGAACTAAATGATTATGAACAGATACTATGGAATAACTTCAAAATCGAGTTTAATGATAGAAGTTTCTTCTCCAAACCAACGATAGATAAGATAGATGTAATATATCATGCTGAAGCTTTGCCGCAAAACTGGTGTTCTGTAAAGGAATATGTCGATGGAATCATATATAGTAATTTGAGTCCTTTCTATGGCGAAATAAAAATAAAACCAAAGATATTTTATAATGCGGGGAAGCTTCCTTGTGTTGTAGACAAGGCTTTAAGTAATCTCAAAAGCAATTCTATAAGTCGCGCAGAGG
>JAIWAJ010000078.1:0-6891 GCA_048634435.1 Methanosarcinales archaeon | reverse complement strand
AAATATCGTCTTTTGAGGATATGAATGGTATGAACACAACTCTCTCGTCCCATACATTTGAAAGATAATCATTTTCATTGTAATAATTTATAGGATATTCTTTAACAGAGTATTCTGAAGACCCCCATGCTCTTTTGAACATCTCTATACGCTCATCGCTATATTTATCAAATACTTCTTCCGGTTCAGGCGAACAGAAGACAACACCTCGCCTGATATCAAAGCGATCAAAATAATCAAGAATATCCCGCAATGATGAGTCTATCATTGGCTCCTGCCTCAAAGCGCTCATATCTTCTGAATTTTCGCCCCAGTGAAGATGTGCATCATAGATACTTAAATTCATAAAATGTACCTTCTTTTTTTAACTTAGAAGTAGCTTCAATCCAAAACTTTAAAAAGATTATTCAAGATATCTTCTATTTATGATAGAATACGAACCTAAAGATCTTAAAGATGAAGCAAGAGGAAAAGAAGATAAATCTTTTCTAATTCTCAGTCAGGATAATGAGGGTAATGAATATATTGTATCAATAGAATCTGAAGACAATTACGAAGAGGCACTTAGTTCATTGGAAAATCTTGCTGCTATGCTTACAGTGTTACGCCTTTATAAAGAGATAGATAAGCCGTGCGCAGAAGCAATAGCAGAGGATATTGGTTACTTAAATGAAGGTAGAGTGACTGACGATTGTGAGTATTTAAAGGATTCTGAAACTGTCCTTGAAGATTTAGACAAATTACTACTAAAAAAACCAAATACAATTTGATTGCAAGAAGCTATTCAGAAAGACCTTCTTAGGCAGAAAATTCCAGCTAATATAAAGATAAGCACGATAATCTATACTATTTTCTCATGTCCTCCCGAATCTTTTCTCTATTTCTTTGAATGTCATCTCAATAATAGTCGGGCGCCCGTGAGGGCATGTGTAGGGCGCATCACACATCTCAAGCTCACGCAGTAGCTCAACCATCTCATGACCGCCCAGTTTTTCCCCGGCCTTGACAGATGCCCTGCAGGCAATCATTTTCAAAACAGACTCTTTCAGCTCATCCACCTGTTTAACCCTGCTCTCATCAACAATATCATCAATCACATCCCCCACTTTCTCATACTGCTTCCCGAGTATAACAGGAACAGCCCTCACAGAAAAAGAATTATCCGAATAAGGCTCAATATCAAACCCAACACCCCTCAGCAATTCTATGCGCTCCCTCAGCACAGAAGCATCTTTCAGGGAAAGATCGACTATTTTAGGATTCAAAAGCGCCTGGCTCCCATGGCGCTCACTTCCCTTCGCCATCTTCAGTTTTTCGTAATTAATGCGCTCGCACGCCGCATGCTGGTCAATAAGAAACATGGAATCACGGGATTCAGCAATAATATACGTATTCCCGACCTGCCCCATGATACTCATCTGCGGAAGTTTTCCAAACGAAACATCCTCCCTTGTCTCCTTTATCACAGCCTGCCGCCCCACCACCTTTGGGGAAAACACAGGCGTCTCCCCCCTCCGGGCAGGTGCAGGCTTAGTATAGGATACTGGTATTTTCTTCTGGAATACCCTTTCTTTTACCTCCGGTATCAGTTCGCTTTTCTCAAGAGCAGACTTCACAGCACAATACACTGCCTCATACAACTCATTCTCCTTTTCTATCCTGATCTCAGTCTTTGCCGGATGAACATTGACATCAATAGTTTCAGGATCCATCTCAATCGAGACAACAAACACCGGGTGCCTCCCGATTTGAAGAAGCGTATGATAAGCATCATACAAAGCCCGCGCAATCAACTGGTTCTTAATATGCCTCCTGTTGACATAGATTGACTGGTTTCTCTTGCTTGCCCGCGTAAGCGACGGCTTTGATGTATAGCCGCTCACTTTCATCCCCCCTTTCATATAATCAATTTTCACCATCTCCTGCGCTACATCCTTCCCGTAGATTGTCGCAATGTTTCCAAGAAGGTCACTTGTTTTTGGAGACGCCAATAACACCTTCCCATTCGAGACAAGCTTGAAATAAATCGCCGGATGTATCAACGTATAGCTTGTAATGACGTCAACAATGTTTCCAAGCTCAGTAGATGCGGATTTAAGATATTTCAGCCGCGCAGGCGTATTAAAGAACAAATCACAAACACTTATAACCGTACCGGATGCCATCCCCACATCCTTCACAGTGCGCCCCGAACCCCCTGCAAGCACAATCCCTGTACCGACACTCGACTCTTCAGTCTTTGTCTTCAGGGAAAACCTCGATACAGCCACAATACTTGCAAGCGCCTCCCCGCGAAACCCAAGCGTATGTATATTCGAAAGATCATCCTCATCCTTTATCTTGGAAGTAGAGTGGCGCTCAAGTGCAAGTTCTGCTTCTTTTCCTGTCATTCCTGAGCCATTGTCTGTTACCTGAATTAGTTTTTTGCCGCCGTCTTCGATTTCTACTGTTATCCGGGTGGCGCCTGCGTCTATTGAGTTTTCTGTGAGTTCTTTTACGACAGAGGCAGGGCGCTCAATGACTTCGCCTGCGGCTATTTTGGAGATGAGGTGGTCGTCGAGGAGGATTATGCGCGAATCTGTTTCCATGGTTCTTCTTTGGGACAAAAGGTTAAATTTCTTGGGACGGTATCCGGCAAAAGTTTAAATATATTGAACAATATTCTCAATTGAGGATATAAATGACCACGAAAACAGAAGAGGAACTTTTTAAAGAATGGAATCAGTTTGGAAACCAATTCTACCTATTTGGCGAAGATATTTTGAAATTAAGGGCGGATTTAGGCACTGCGCCGACCATACCAATACATGAAAATTTTACAGACACATACAAAAGGTTAGGAGACAGTGGATTAGTAAAGCTCGAATACACTCCAGAAATAGTATATCCCAATTTGTGTCTTTGCGGAAAAATTGTATATGCAACTCCCAAAGGAGTATGGATAGGAGCAAACGAAGATGCTGCTGAAATTCTATGTAACAGACCGGAATATACTGCCGGTATTCCACCAGAAGATATCTTGGTTGTTTATGAATTAATTGAAACAGGAAAAAATGAAAGCATAATATGGGAATACCTTACTGGCAATGAATTGGACACAGAAAAATTGCCGAAGCATCCAAAAGACACTGAATTAAACTTATTAAAAACAGATTGGCTCGGTGCAGCATACTTCATTTCTGATAAGGAAGACCCACGAGAAATAAAAAAAATTGAAAAAAGAATTAGAATCCCAATAATTGATAAAACTATTGTCATCTCAGAATACAAACCACTTAAAACAGGCAAAGATGCTTTTGTAGCACTAATATCAAACGCAGAACATAGTATTAAAATTCTTGGCGGCGAACTTGATGACTTAGCGGATCCGTTTATTACATCAGCTCTAGAAGACGCAATAAAAAGAGGTGTTGATATTCAAATTATCGCAGGTCCTGCTCTTTGTATCGGACAATCAATTGACTATAGTGAAATCTACAGAGAACCAATTGAATTAAAAGATGGTTTAACTTTTTCTTTTTCAGGTGGGAGCAAAGCAACTATCAGTAACGGCTCATTTCCGGAAGAAAAAACAGCAGGAACAGGCAAAGAGACAGCCATGTTGCTGTCCTATATTGCTGGAGAGAATAATAAACCAATACTCTTTCAGATGGCATGCAAAGCATGCACAGATGCAATGAAAGAAGAGGGAGAAAATTATGATTTGCTTTATTTATTAGGCTACAATCAATACAAAAATGCAGATTTTCCCTATGCTGTTGAAACATTCGAGAGCGCAAAAAAACTAGCAGCGGGAACGCAACATCAGGCAGAGGCATGCAGCAACCTCGGATTTATTTATTCAAAACTCAGGAGATATCCTGACGCCATACGTGAACTGGAAGAAGGTATAAAATTAGATGGCAGCCAAAAATATATTCATAACAATTTAGCCACCGTCTATCACTTATTACTGGCTGCCTCTAAAGGTAGAGATATTATGCATTCTGCTAAGTATTTAGATAAAGCAGACACTAATTACAGAATAGAACTTGAGAATACACCGAATCATCCAACAGCAGAAAGAATGTTGGCTAAAGTTAATGAACTTGAGGGATTATTATCTTAAGTAATCCTTCTGCCGGTTTCAGAGTCAAGTTATACAAAAATTTCACATTCAAAAAAGCGTCCTCTGAACATCTTTGTTTCTCTCTTGGGCGCCCCTCCACACCTTTTTCATCTTTCTTCAAATCCTTCTCTCTAACAAGCTTCTTCTGCTCCCGCGGCGCTAACTTATAATCCTTAATCATCCTGAAATCCTCTTTCTCAAGCCCCTCCTGTATCTTTTTTGCGCGCTCGATAACATCCCTCGGCAGCCCGCTAAGCTGCGCAACCTGAATACCATAACTTTTGTCTGTGCCGCCGCGGACCAGCTTGCGCAAAAAAAGGATAGTATCCCCTTCCTCTTTTGCAGTCATGTGATAATTCTTCACACCCTTCATCTCATCCTCAAGAACATTCAGCTGGTGAAAATGGGTGGCAAAAAGAGTCTTCGCACCAATTGCTTCATGTATGTACTCAGCGCACGACCATGCGATGCTCAGCCCGTCAAAAGTCGATGTGCCCCTCCCGATTTCATCAAGAATAATAAGGCTCTTGTCCGTAGCATTATTCAGTATGTTCGCAGTCTCGTTCATCTCAATCATAAATGTGGACTGCCCCATGGTAAGGTCATCATAAGCCCCGATGCGCGTAAATATCCTGTCAACAACTCCTATCCTCGCGCTTCCTGCAGGCACAAAACTGCCTGCCTGCGCAAGAAGCGCAATCAGCGCCACACTCCTCATATACGTGCTCTTTCCTGCCATGTTCGGGCCCGTGATTATCACGAGCCTGCTCTTCTCACTGTCAAGATAAACGTCATTTGTGATATATGAATCAGTCATATTCTCAACCACCGGGTGGCGCGCATCCTTTATGTCAATAACACCAGAATCATCAATCTTCGGCCTTGCATAATTATTCTCATGCGCAAGATGAGAAAGAGACGAATAAAAATCAAGGAGCGCAATATTTTTCGCTGCATGCTGGACATCAGTTGTAAATTTCGAAATATCTGCAACCAGATTTGTGAATAGCTCATACTCCATAGCAACAATCTTCTCCTCAGCCCCGAGAATCTGCGCCTCCTTCTCCTTCAGTTCCTCTGTAATGAACCGCTCGCCGTTGACCATGGTCTGCTTCCTGATATAAGTATCAGGCGCCATATGAAGATTCGCTCTAGTTACCTCGATAAAATACCCAAACACCTTGTTGAACCTGACCTTGAGTGACTTTATGCCGGTCCTTCTCCTCTCTTCCTGCTCATATTTGCCAATCCACTCCTTTGCATTGGAAGACAGATACCTAAGCTCATCAAGCTCCTTATTAAAACCCTGCTTAATAATCCTTCCTTCCCTCACACTTAAGGGCGGATCATCAGATATGGCAGTATCAATCATTTCATGAATCTCACTCATGTCTTTCATATCCCTGATTTTTTTGAGTTCACCGGATGTGCAGGTGCCGAGATGTTTCTTTAGCACAGGAATCAGCGCAAGCGTCTTTTTCAGTCCAAGAAGGTCGCGCGCATTGGCTGCGCCGTAAACAATGCGCGATATGATGCGCTCAATGTCATAGGTTTCCTTGAGGGTGTCGCGAATGTTTTCTTTCAGGATATAGTCGCCCATAAGCTCTTCAACGGCATCAAGGCGCCGGTTGATCTTTTTTGGGTCCAGCAGCGGCTTTAGGAGCCTGTGGACAAGCATTCTTGAGCCCATTGCTGTCAGGGTCCTGTCAACTGTTTCAAGAAGTGTTCCTCTTGATGTGTTTTCGCGAATGTTTCTTATTATCTCGAGATTTCTTAAGGTCACGGGGTCAATTGTCATGAATTCCGTATTCTTATGTACCTGGATGGTGTTGATGTGTGAAAGTGCTGTCATCTGCGTCTCTTTCAGGTATGCCATTAGGGCGCCTGCGCATGATACTGCCACGGGAGAATCAGCTATCCCGAAGCCTTCAAGCGATGTAACCTTAAAGTGTTCTTTTAGTGTTTCAGATGCACTGTAGTGCATGAAATTGCGCGACGGGTACGGTGAAATCCTTGCTGAACTGTTTATGCTTTTGAGTGAATTGTAGAATTTGTTATTTGAAAAAAGGGCTTCATCAACTATGATTTCTTTTGGGCTGAACCTGCTTATCTCGTTTATAAAATCATCGTGAGTCCCGAACTCTGAAACCAGGAACTCACCTGTAGATATGTCCGCAACCGCCATCCCTATCCGCTTATCCTTTTTATACACAGCCGCAATATAATTATTCTCTTTCGCATCAAGCATATTAGACGAAAGCACAGTTCCCGGCGTAATAACGCGAATCACATCGCGCTTAACAAGCCCCTTGGCCATCTTCGGGTCCTCCATCTGCTCAGCAACCGCAACCTTGTACCCTGCCTTGATCAGTTTCGCAAAATAAGGCTCATAAGCATGATGCGGGATGCCCGCAAGAGGGATAGGCTTGCCGTCATAATTTTTCCCGCGCTTGGTAAGAGTGATATTCAGTACCTCAGACGCAATTTTCGCATCCTCGAAAAACATCTCATAAAAATCCCCCATCCGAAACGCGATAACGCAGTCAGGATACCTGTTTTTCATATCATGATACTGCGCAAGCATCGGGGTGGGTTTAGACATATAGTATTGATTCGCATGAAGAAATAAAAATTCATCGCAAAATTAACCCATGAAAGTTATCATTTTTGATAACTTGTGTGGAACGATTTTATGAATGGGTTCTTATGGCAATATTTGTAAGGACTTTAGGCCATATGGATTCATTTGAAGTTGTACAATGATTCTTTTCCTATATCAGCGA
>JAIWAJ010000077.1:0-6925 GCA_048634435.1 Methanosarcinales archaeon | reverse complement strand
AATCTGGGTGAATCGTACCTTGCTTCATAGTATGCTTCATCATATTGATGATTAATCCAAGCAAGGTACGATTCACCCAGATTATATCCATTATTTAATTTATTATAAATAATATGACTATTTTCTGTACCTACTGATCTCGTAGCTCCTATAGAAGCCAGACCATTTCCTTTGAAGGCATAATGTACACCCAAAGTCCTATCTGAGGATTCTTTAAAGTCACTACCATGACAAGCGAAGGTTATCGTAATAAGTGAACTGGGAGACGGTATCTCATTATAGCAAAATGCAGAATGATCATCAAACTGGTGGCAATCAGAATGTGAATGTGTCCATACTGATGTAATTTCATATGCTGTTGTGGATAGGTAGTTTCTATACTGCCCACTACGAGTATAAAAATTCGCACCATGGAGCGCCTCTATATCCGACTCGTATATTGCTCTCATACTATCAATATGATCTCCTACCCCAGGGTACCAATCATTACCTACATAAAGAAATGCTTTCTTATTGTAATTTAAACTCCCTGAATAATACTTATGAGAGTTGGACAACATCTCTGAGGGGTGATATGGCATCCAGCTAATCCATATTTCCGGACCTTCATTATTACCAAACTCATAATAATCATAATAACCATTACGATTTGTATCTGAGAATCTAGCATCTAAGTCTTCATAATAAATCGGTATAATAAATCCTTTTTCATGATTACCTGCTTCACCCAGTCCATTTTCCCAGAGTGCATAAGGCAATTGACCAACTAAAATTGCACCTTTGATATAATTATTAGTATAGAGGTCCTGAAGATGCCCTCTTAATGATTCTTTAGTCCATGTTCCATGAGATATGAGAATACTTACATCGAAATTTGCCTCAACATCTGACTTATACTGCTCGATATCTGTTTTGATCGCTGAATAGATACCATCACTTACGATTATTGCAATCGAATTAGACTGTGGCAAAAGAGTAAAAGTTGCACAGTTCTCACATTCTTCAGGGTTCCCTAGATTATCAGTAGCTGTTATATCAATGAAATATCTTCCTGCATTTTGCCCTGTTGAATCCCATGTATTTCCATACTTTCCGTCACCACTTGATCCGTCTCCATGAGAACCATCATCGTAAAGTGTTATTACAGCAACATCTGTCTCGTCAGGATTCTGAATATGTGCGTTTGCTGAAGCTATTCCAGAAGGAGCTGATATTTCGGAAGTTATTGTGAATACAGTACCAATTTTCTCTGAGGCCGGACTTACGGCTGTGTTCCTGATCATTGATGATGTGCCACCATTAGAACAATCGGGGTCTTCTGGTTCACCCCCATCACACCCACCATGATCACACAGACCATCGCAGTCATTGTCAATGCCGTCGTCGCATGTTGTTTCAGTTAGCTCTTTGCAGTGTGTGGACCAGTCTGTATCAGGTTCACATATCTGCTCACTGCTGGCGCAGTAAGAGCAGTCTTTTTCCACTATGCAAATGCATTTCTCACATCTCATCTTTGAGCATGAGCCATATACGGGTTCACATGTTGTCGGCAGGGAGTCGCATTCTTCTCCGGTCTCCACTTTCCCGTTCCCGCATGGCGTGTCTTCTTTTAAGGATATCACTTTCTCGGAATTAATAGTCACGATATCTCTTTCTGTTTTTACAATCACCATCTCGTAAGAGTGAGTAACATCATCGCCGATGATCTGGTTCACTCGCGAGAACAGGTCTTCCTCCAAGCTAGGGGTACCCAAGTATGTCATGTTAATCCTGCAATGAAGTTCCTCGCAGTATGGCTCATCGCCGTAGAACTGGATACATAAGTATTTGCCCAGAGAGCGCTTCTTTTTTCTAATCATGACCGAAACCTTGTCCGGAGGCGGACCCTTTATTTCAGAACTGTAGATTGCCTTGATATTATCCGGAAAGTTGCACTTATGAGGGTATATGTTTTCAACGCCACCCTGGCATACCATCCCGGTCTTCGATAAGAGTTCAGAAAATTCCTCTACTGCCATGTAGCGCTGCGTGTCTTTTAGAGTGCTTCCCACCTGACTCATGCCAATTGTAAATACCATTATGCCGGTAACGGTCAGGCCGAGAATCCAAATCCATACTGATATTTCTGCTTTCATTAGTATCACGATATGTTATGAACTGGTGTGTATAAATAATTCGTCATCTGAGTTACCCAAAATTACCTATGCTGTTCGCGAATTTATATAGCAAATAAAGTCCTGCAACTGCAATCAGAATGAATCCCAGATATAAAATTATCTCGAGTATCTTTCCTATGCCTGACAGGATGCTGTGGCTTGGCCTGGCAGGAACCTGCGGCTGCGGGGGAGGCTGCTGGAGGGGTGCCTGCTGATTAGGCGGATATTGTTGCGCCCCTGAGATCGGCGGCAGCGGAGGCTGGTTCTCTATTGGTTCCGGTGCTTTGCTGTACTTTTCCTGTGAATCGTAGGGTGTGTCACTGCCCTGCGGCGGATATGGCCGCGGCTCTGCTGTTTCTCTCTCTGCTATCCTGTCCTTCTCATATCTTCCTGCTTCATAATCACTGCCTTCAATCTGCCTGTCTCTCCTGTCTGAAGTATGCTCATCATATGCCGGGTCTGCCAAACCTGTATCTTCTGCCAAGGGTTCTGTTACCGGAACTATTTTGGTGCCGCAGCTAAAGCAATATCTTTCCTCTGGTTTTACAGGTAAGCCGCAGTTGGGACAATATGGCATAAAAATCACTTGAATATATGGATTCATCCGGTTATATAGTTTATTTCAATAGAGGGATGGCGTCAATCAATACATTATCTTTAGCTGTTTTTGTGATGCTTAATTTATAGTTGAATGAATCTCCTGAAAGGCGCGCTATTCGCTCAAGCTTTGAGCCTTTCGGCGGTGCTCCCATGTAGGTCATTGTGACGTTGCATCCTGTTTTTTTGCAGGTGTATTTATCGTAGTCATGCTCAACCTGAAACTGGTAGCATAAGTAATACCCGCTAGTGGTATTTTGGTTTTCGATGTAATGAGGGGCTGAGTCTACTGGGGGGCCGTCTTTTTCTGAGACGTAGATTGCGTAAACATCTTTGTTGAGCGAGATTTGTTTTGTCTCCTTTGAGCCTTTTGGCATTGCACATATCTCGTCTGCGGTGCGGCATATCATGTTATATTTTTCCACGACCTGTTGGTTGTTTAGCTGGGTGATGAGCATCATGATGTTTTGCTGGGCGCTGGCAAAAACAAAAGCAGCCATCAGTATTCCAAGGATTATCCATACCCAGACAGACATGGTTATACCGGATCTTCTCTTCATGCAGATCAATTGGTTCTGGTAACATATATAATTGACGGGGGATATTTTGGAAGTTCTGGTTTGAAACTCTAAACAAGATTTATAAATGTTTGAATTGGTATCTTATAATGTGTTGTATGTATTGCATCCAGTATCTATCTACATATTACATGTATACATGTAATTTTACGATAATTAAAGAGAGGGTGATTTTATGGTGAAGAAAAAGTCTGTTAAGCGTGCAGGTACCGGGAATTCCAGGCGATCTCTGGCAACTGCGAAGAGGGTGGCGGTGCCTGTGAGTGTGAAGGAGAATGCGCCGCTTGTCAGGAGAGAAATATTTAATATGGAGACACTGAATGTTCTTCTTAGTGCGATTATTCTTGTGGTGCTGTTGTATTTTATTGGCGGCGTTGGTGCAGACAACAATGCAGGCGCACAGGCATCGAGTGATCCAAAATTCGTTTCTGATGAAAATGCGTGCAGGATATTTTGTGAGTATAACCCGCAATATGGTGAGGGCGGTTTTGGCGGTGTGAGTGAGAACGGACACTGCCTCTGCAAAATTGTGCTTGACTCAATACCTAATTATGGCAAGAACAAGACAATGAGTGCGACACTTCTTGTTGATCAGGGAATAATTATAGAAGATGCAAGTTTAGAAGATGGCGTACCGCAGCAGATGACTCAGCCTATTGTATACTAAGTCAGGCGGATATCATCTTTGTGGATATGGTTTCTATATGCCCGTTTTTATTGCGGCATTTTAGGCGGACGCAGTGTTCGCTTAGGGATATCTCGCATAAATATTTGCCATTGGAGACTTTGAATGAGCCGCCGATGGGGTTTTCCACCATGAGCTTGTTGCGCTCAAGTATTCGTTTTTCTTCATTTATGGAGTCTACCTGAAACATCAGGGGCCTTCGCGGATATGTTTTGTTTTCGTTTTTGCTTATCATTATGTCACCTGCATTGTTTGAGTACTGTATAATAGTGACATAGTCTTTATAAATCTTTGCTTTGGGAAGGTTTTTAAAAATGAACACCACTAATATTGTTTGGGTGTAACTTATCCCTGTAATTCTGGTGATGACATGCTGATTGGAGAGGTAGTAGGCAAAACAGGCACAAAGACGTTCAGGTTTCGCGCTTATAAGGATGTGAACAAACTTGATTTTGTTACTGTAAAAAATAAGGATGACCATTGGATTCTTGCGCAAATAGATAATGTCGAGAGCCACCCGGACGGCAGGAATATGGCGCTGTGCGTCGTAATGGGGTACAGGGAAAAGGGAGCGCTTGTAACACCGAAGACGCCTATAAAGCCCTCTACTCTCGTGTATACTGCTGACAAAGAGGTCATACACAGCACACTAAACCTCTCAACCGGGGGACTTTATATCGGGAAACTTGATGCGAATAAAGATGTGTCTGTGTATCTTGATCCTGAGGAACTGATATCGAAGCATGTCGGGGTCCTTGCTGCGACGGGGTCAGGGAAGTCGTATACTGTTGCTGTAATACTTGAGGAACTGCTTGAGCAGAATATTCCTGTTGTGGTTATTGATCCTCATGGCGAGTATTCTACGCTAAGGTTCAAGAATGATAATGAAAAAGAGATTCCGCTGATGGAGAAATATGGCATTGAGCCGAAGGCTTATAATGTGGCTGAGTACAGCCCGGACCCCAGAATAAATCCCGGTGCCAAGCAGCTGACGTTTTCTGATAAAAATCTTAGTGCGCATGAGCTTGCACAGATATTTCCTACCAAGGCGACTTCGTCGCAGATGGGTGTTCTTTACGGCGCTATCAGGGATGTAAAGACCAAGGGAGATTATTCTTTGGATGATGTCATTACATTTGTGAGCAATAGCGACAGCTCATCCAAATGGAATGTCGTGAATATGCTTGAGATTGTAAAGGAGATGAATCTTTTTTCCAAGAGTCCGACGAAGCTTCAGGAGATTGTTAAACCAGGGAGGGCGGCGCTTATAAATCTGAGGGGGATCACTCCTGAGATTCAGAATATTGTGGCGTTTAAGCTTCTTGAGGATCTGTTTGAGCAGAGAAAAGTGGGGCGGGTCCCGCCGATGTTTCTTATTGTCGAGGAGGCGCATAATTTCTGCCCTGAAAAGGAGGTGAGAACGTCTTCAAAGATCATCAGGAGCATTGCAAGCGAGGGGAGGAAGTTCGGGCTGGGGCTTTGCATCATCTCGCAGAGGCCTGCGCGGGTTGACAAGAATGTTCTGTCGCAGTGCAATACGCAGATTATACTTAAAATCACAAATCCTAATGACCTGAAAGCGGTGTCGTATGCTGAGGGCATTACTTCGGGGCTTGAGAATGAAATCAAGAACCTGAATCCCGGGACTGCACTGATTCTCGGCCGTGAGATGCCGCTTTTTGTGGATGTGAGGGTGCGGAGGACAAAGCATGGGGGGGTGACTGTCAGCGTGACTGAGCAGCCGGAAATCACTAACGGCATCATGTCGTTTGCAGGCATAAGAAAAAAGGAGATAGAGATGAGGCTTGGCAAAGTCAAAAAAATCTATTATCCATGCTTTCGGATATCCAAGTCAAGGAAGCATTACCTGATTGACGGGATGAAGGGGAAGATCCTGTACCGCGACGGGGAGAGGACAAGAGAGTCTTCGATAGACCTTAGCGATGATAACCTGAGAGTGCTTTCCTATCTTTCAAAAAAGATGAGCAAGGATGAATTGATATTGAAGTCCAGCATGAATTATACTAACCTGATATCTTCTCTTAGTGCACTGAGCGATGCGGGACTTGTCCTGGAAAGTGTTGAGAATGGATCTACTGTGTATTCGAGGACCAGGAAGGCGGATATCAAGACGTTTGATGTTGAGCCTGTTCTTGTCCAGATTGACGGCGATGTGCTGAAGCCGGCTCTTGCAAGGGAGCAGATATTTCAGAAAGCTAAGCTTCTTCTTAATGATTTTGATGATATTGAGATGGTGTATTATCCCTATATTATCGGGAAGAATTTCATGATTGACGGCATCAGTGGGATAAAGCAAGATGTATCCTAGAATTTCTTGATGTTTTGTAAAATATACTCTACCGCAAAAGTTTTTTTGAAGTTTTAGGGTTTCGTTATTTCAATATCGATTAGATATTGAAAGCTTAAGATTGTACAGACATAGCCAAATCTTATGATACTAAACGTGTGCCATATATAGTCGAAGACGTAACTTGGAACTAATGTCTTCGCCATATAGATTAACGTCTCTTGGTCTTGGGTTGAGTTTGTCCATTTTGTAACGACGTTAACTATAATTCGAAACTTCAATACATGTTTAGTATACATAAAGTATTATAAAGATTAGAAATCATAATACTATATCGATATATTGGAATTTCAGTATATTCGGATGTTTTTGGAGGCGGTAATTTGAAAATCAAGGTTGTTTGCCCAAAGTGCGAGGGCGTGTTTGACTGGACGTGGGGCAAACAGAAAGGAGTGTGCGAATGCTGCGATGCGCATCTTAACATAAGAGAGGTTAAGCTTGCCCAGGGAGAAGTGATGAAGCTTTTCCAGTAGAGTGTTGGTTGCGATTTATCCGGAATTACTTTTAGGGGTATTGTTCTGCTTAACTTGTGAGTTTATTT
>JAIWAJ010000076.1:0-7045 GCA_048634435.1 Methanosarcinales archaeon | reverse complement strand
GTAAGTTCGTCAGATATTGATTTACTATTGATAAAAGAGAATATCACAAAAAAAGATGTCAGAACAGCAGAAGGGCTTGCAGATGTTGTCAACGGAAGGACCGGGATGAATATCAGCCCGTATCTGATGAAAATCGAAGAATTCAGAAGAGGGAATGACCGTGTAGGAGAAGTGCGCAAGGATCATATACTTATAGAGGGTGCGGAATTATTTTTTAGATTAGTGATTGAGTGACATATATGAAACTTGGAAGATGGCAAATTTTTCAGGATGAAGTCGTGGACGAAAGGTTTAAATAGTTTGGTCGTGATAATGACCGTATGGTCGAAATACCGTCACGTTTGGCTTTGCAGATTGTAGCACTTTTCAGGGCAGACTATAGACGGCAGTATTATGTAAGGGAGATTGCGCTCCTGGTTGGCAGGAGCCATTCTACTATTCTGCCTTATCTAGGAGAGCTTGAAAAGGAGAGGGTGCTTACAGCAAAAAGTATCGGGAAGATTAAGGTATATTCTTTGAATATGGATTCTATGATTGCGCGGGAGTATCTGTCTATGGCAGAAGCACAGGCGACAATAGAGTATCTCAAAAAAACATTGCTGATAAGAAAAGTGAATGAAGAATTGTTCAAAATGAATCTGGAAGGGGCCATCATATTATTTGGGTCATATGCAAAGGGAAATTACACTAGCAATTCAGATATAGATTTATTTTATCTGGGAAAGATTGATGATGTGAATGTTACGAAGATAAGAAATCTAAGGAGAATATATGGAAAGACAATCAATATTAAAACGTTGAACAGGCGTCTTTTTGAGAATGCTGTGCGCAGGAAAGACCCGCTTGTAAAAGAAGTCATTAAAAACCATGTTCTGTTGCAAAATCCAGAACAGTTCATAAATATTCTCTGGAGATATTATAATGAAATCAAATGAAGAACATGGAAAAGTGCGCTGGTGCATGAAGCAGAAGAGAGGAATCAGGCTTGAAGAGCCGAATGATAATCTTGCAGAGGTGTATATCAAGAAAGCAAAAAGTTCTCTTAACATGCTTGATGCGGCAATCGAAAGAGGCGAGATTGAATGGGTTGTAACCACAGCATATTATGCCCGATACTTCGCGTTGTATGCGCTATTCCAAAGATGCGGGATAAAGTCAGAAATACATGACTGCACATTATCTGCCATGAAGTATTTGTTCGTGGATGAAGGAGTTCTTGATGAGTTGAGGTATAAAGACATTCTGGATGCTAAAGATGCACGTGTTGATGTGCAGTATTATGCAACTGACGAGCTTGATGAGGAAAAACTTGTGAGAAAAGCGAGGATGGCGCAAGAGTTTGTACTTTTTATTGAGGGTGCGATGGAAAAAGTGGATGAAGAAACCAAACAAAGGATACGTGAAAAATTAGGGAAGAACTAGATTTTGTATTTTGTTGTTTTTACGTTCATGGATAATACAGTAGATGTATATTGGCGATTACCGTTCCTGCAACCGCTCCTCAGGCTTCAGCGCCGAAATTTCTATACCCCTCATTGCGTCACCGAGGTTCTTTGAAATCTCTGCAAGTATTTCCGGCTTGTCGTAATTTTTCGTTGCCTCAACTATTGCTTTTGCTATCTTTTCCGGCTTGGATGACTTGAATATTCCCGAGCCCACGAATATGCCGTCGACACCCAGCTGCATCATAAGTGACGCATCTGCTACTGTTGCTATGCCGCCTGCTGCAAAGTTCACTACAGGAAGCCTGCCAAGCTCCGCCACTTCTTTTACAAGTGATAGTGGGACCCCGTACTCATTCGCTTTTTTCGAGAGTTCGGATGTGTCGTGTTTTATGCCTGCAAGCTGCGCAATCTCAGAATTTATCTTCCTTGCATGCCTTACTGCCTCGACTACGTTCCCTGTACCAGCCTCACCTTTTGTACGTATCATTGCTGCACCTTCATTTATGCGGCGCAGTGCTTCACCGAGGTTCCTGCACCCGCATACAAACGGTATCTTGAAATGATTTTTGTCTATGTGGTGATCCTCATCAGCAGGAGTCAGTACTTCTGACTCATCTACCATATCAACGCCAAGTGCCTCCAGGATCTGGGCTTCCGCAAAATGCCCTATTCTTGCTTTTGCCATAACTGGTATTGTAACAGATTTGATTATCTCTGTGATTTTTTCAGGAGCAGACATCCTTGCCACCCCGCCGTGCGCCCTTATGTCTGCAGGGACGCGCTCAAGCGCCATGACTGCTACTGCACCGGCAGCTTCTGCGATTTTCGCCTGCTCTGCATTTGTCACATCCATTACCACGCCGGATTTCACCATTTTTGCAAACCCGCGCTTAAGTGTTTCAGTACCTGTTTTTTTAGTATCTGTCATTGCATTGCCTCTATTGATTTTGTGTTAGTGGGCCGAGCCAGATTTGAACTGGCGACCTTCGCCTTTCCTTCACGCAGTGAAAAAACTCCGCAAACTGCGCGATGTAAGGGCGACGTCATAACCAACTAGACTACCGGCCCGTTTGAGTATATTCTTATAATTCAGGATAGTTTTATATTTGTTGCTTTTTTTGTGCACAAAGTATTTGGACTTGCTATGTACCGGAACGCCTCTGACTCTTTTTCTTCTCAAGAGTCTCTATTATTGAGCTTATTGTCAGGAGCACCCCGCCGATAATTATAGAGCATACAACATCTATGATATAGCTCGGACCCTGGTTTAGCATAAAGTCTGTTATTGTGAATATTGGGGGTTGGTTTAGTATGAAGTTCGTTACAATGAATGTTACAAGCGCGATTGAAAATGTTATAGATAGGTACGATATGTACTGAGGCAGCTTGTTTTTTTTGCGGCCCAGTATATTGCCCCAGCCAAAGAACAGTGCAGCAAAGAAGAAAAATATGATTGATGTATGTATGAAATTGACTGTAGCGTACAGGATATCTGCTTCGTTTATCGACGTCACCCGGCTATAGCCATCGAAAGCGCCGATAATGAAGAACACGAGCCCCACAAGGTACATAAAGAAAGACGATTTTCTGATTCTCAGTGATGTCATGAATTCTTTCGTTATTTTCTCCACAGTACTTTCCAGCTGGAAGCCTTTTATGAAAAGATACAAACCTATTGTGCCAAGTATTATGCGGCCGCCGGCTGCGCCGAACACAGCATATATGAGCAGCGCAATTGCCGGTATGCCAACAAAAAATCGTGACGCCTTGGAGTCGTTCAGTATTTTTCTTATGAACTCAAATATCATATAATATGTGCTCTCAAGTCTCTGGCTTTGTTTTATGATAACCCTCTTGGGGTATATCATCTTTATTCTTGTGCGGATGATTGGCAGGATATATTCATCCTCAGCACCATCTGAAATTAGTATTGCCTCCTCAGCATTGTATTTTTCAAGCACTATGTCAAGCTGCCTCGTAATCTCGTGGTCAGATTCCATGCCTACCCGCTTGTCGCCGGTGAGTGTTATGATTTCCACTCGATCCTTCTTCTTCAGTTCAGTATATGTCTGGATTGCTTTGAAGAGCGCGTTTACATCAGAATCCTCAGCATCAGCAAGAGCGAGCTTGTTTGCAGCGAAAATGTTCGCTTTCTTCCCGATTATCGGGCCTTCTATGCCTGCCTTTTCCCCGAAGTCATTATCCCTGTCAATGCATATTATGAGTGTTGTTTTCCCTTTTTTTGATGTTTTGTCAGACATATACTAAAGTTTGTAAGTTAATTTTATTAATGTTGGCTGTGCTGGCTTTTGAGAAAGGGTGTGAGTTGTTATTCTTCGAGAATATCGTGGAGCGTGTCAAGGGGCTGCCTGCATTTTGCGCACTGGAATATTCCCTCGAAGCCGTCGTAGAGGCGGGCTGTCGGTATCTCATTTATGTGTCCGCATTCGTCGCACGTTATTTTCAGGCAGTTTTTTTGCTCCATGCGCATGTATATTCACAGATAGTTTTTAATATATTTGCTCTGGGAAAAAGTATATCGAAGAACAAAAAGCTTGTATCAGGCGCATATTTCAGGAATTTTGCTTTACGCCGTCGTTACAATCGGCTTGTCAAGCACAAGCACTGTATGCTCTGCCTGTGTGACTGTGCCCCCCCCGATTTCTTTGAGGACAGGGTATTCGTGGAGTGCGCCTGCCTGCACAAGCTGTCCTAGCGCTGTCTCAAGCATAAACCCTTGAGGGTCCTTGACCCATCTTGCTGCAAAAGGAAGAGTGCTGTAGCTTTTTTGGGCAACCGCCAGCAGTTTCCTTGCTGCCTGGAGCCTTATTGGCCTGTTCTGGATGAAGCGGTATATTGTTGCCCTTGAGCCGTCCCTGATAGCGCCTGCGCCGTCTGTTGCAAACGGCTCAATCGCGATTGCGTCGCCTTCTTTCAGGGTGACGTTCGTGCTTGTTTTAATGTTCGGTATGCTTGTGCCTGTGTGAATTGTGTATTGCCCAAGGTAATGGCCACTGAGATTTGAGACCGGCTTGTACCCGAAGCTTCTTATGGT
This sequence comes from Methanosarcinales archaeon, assembly GCA_048634435.1. Lineage (GTDB taxonomy): Archaea > EX4484-52 > EX4484-52 > EX4484-52 > B79-G9 > B79-G9. The sequence goes on along the minus strand of JAIWAJ010000076.1, from coordinate 2,545 downwards.
CTCCTCAATTACCCCTCCAATCTCTCCTATGTTTGCACCCGGGCAGGCTATCTTGAGTGCATTTTTCAGGGCCGTTTCTGACGCCTTAAGCATGTCGCTTCTGTTGTTGTTGAAGCTGATAGTTGTCGCCGTATCTGCAATGTACCCGTCTATGTGGACGCCTATATCTATTTTTATGATGTCATCATCTTTGAATACGCGCGCATCATTGGGAAATGCCGTATCATGGGCTGCAATGCTGTTTATAGAGATGTTTGTCGGGAATGCTATCTGCCCGCTGTTCTTTATTATTTCTGATTCTATTTTCTCTGCAGTCTCAAGTATAGATGCACTTGGTTTGACTGCCTTTTTTGAAACCTCTATTGCCTTTTTCGCTATTTTTCCTGCCTCTATATATTTTTTGATTGTTTCTTCATCCATTTGAACACCTTTATATATTGAGCCTGAATCCTGTCAGTTTAAGAGCCGCTGCAAGTCCTGCAAGTTCTGATATGCTTTTTTTGCGCGCAAACGTAATTATAATTATCTCATCTCTTTTTGGCTTAAATGACTCTTTAATTGATTGCGGAACTTTTATCTTTGTTCTGCCTGCGCCCACAAGCTCCAGATTCCCTTTTTGTACAAGAGTTATGAGCCCGTCCGCACCCGCTTTGATTGCCCTGTCGCGCTCACATACACAACTCCCCACCTTCCCGGAGCCGCCTTTAACAAGATACGCAACATTATTGTCATGCAGCGTAAATGATTTGACATCAAGTTCCCGGGGGTATGATATCCGGCTGTTCACTGCCTCTGCTATCTCCTCACCTCTCCTTGTAAGCGCCTGCCCCATAGTTGTTGGCTTTGCAAGCTTTCCCATGTTCAGCATTTTCAGCATCGTCCTAACTCTGGATTCACTGAGATCAAGCTCTCTTGTAAGCGCAATCCTCCCCATTGGCCTTTTGCACAGGCATCTAAGAAGCTTAACTACATAAATCTCACTGCATGCGCCGCATCCATCTATTTCAGTTTCAATTTGTACCACCCTTTTTTATTGTCAGTTCACAGTTTACATGCAATATATGCAATAAAAAAGCTTAAAATTGGACAACATCATAGTGAATTTTATGATTTTTTATCATATATAAAGTATATCCAAGATAAAAAAGCTTAAAATTGGACAACATCATAGTGAATTTTATGATTTTTTATCATATATAAAGTATATCCAAGATAAAAAAGCTTAAAATTGGACAACATCATAGTGAATTTTATGATTTTTTATCGTATATAAAGTATATCCAAGATAAAAAAGCTTAAAATTGGACAACATCATAGTGAATTTTATGATTTTCCGGGTTTTATTGCGCTTACCTGCCCTTCCCTACTCTAATCTTTCCCTCGAAATCTTTATATACTATGGTGAGCATAAAATAATTTGTTATTAATAGAGAACAGTTTATTTAACCAAAGAGAGGGATATCTATGATGATGAGAAACAGAAAAGGTATGACAATGGCTCTGGGAGTCATTATCGCGATAGTCGTTTTGATTGTTGTCGCACTTGCAGTCATTGCAATCACGAGCGGGGCGCTGGCGAAGTTTGGTATTGGCACATCTGTAACACAGAATGAAACTACTAGCTGTATAAAGTGTCTGGCGGAAGTAGGTGCGTATTGCGCCTCAAGTCCAGATAGTACGACAGACTTGGCTACAGCTACAGCATGCCCTAGTTGTGTGAATACTGACTGTCTTGCAGGAAAACAGACATGTGCAACCAGAAATGCTTAGGCATTATCCAGTAGAGAGCGCTCACCGCTCTCAACTACAGAAGTATTCGGTTAAGGAAAGTTGTGTAGCATGTCGATTTGCGCGCGCAGTTTTTTGTGAGATTAGGCTCTATATTGATAGTTTATCTGGCGTGATAGAAACTCAAGGAATTGGGAAAAGCGCGGGTACGTTCACCGAAAATACTGCATATATCTGTGCTGCAGAGGCTTGTAAAAAAGACATCGGCATCAAACAAAATCGTGATACTACAAGGCATACCTCTTACCCAAACACCTATGCTCCCAACTCTTATTTTTTCAAAACAAGAACTAAAGGGTTCCCATCACTAATGATATTGCTGTTTTCTCTGGTCACCTGTATTTTTACAAGGCTTGTATCAACCTTCTTTAAGGTTCTGTTGTGTCTATCTGCCTTTTCTTGCATTTCCCTCGAAATCTTTATATAGCATAGTGAATATATAACTAGTTACAGTAAATAATTTATTAACTAAAGAGAGGGATATGCATGATGATGAACAAAAAAGGTATGACAATGGCTCTGGGAGTCATTATCGCGATAGTCGTTTTGATTGTTGTCGCGCTGGCAGTCATTGCAATCACAAGCGGGGCACTGGCGAAATATGGTATTGGCACATCTGAGACAAGTGAAACGTCTACTAACTGTGTAAGGTGTCTGGCGAAAGTAAATACGTATTGCATGTCAAATCCTGATGATGGAACGAATGACCTAGTTACGACTGTGTTCCCGGATATTTGTACTTCAACATGTCTTGGAG
>JAIWAJ010000075.1:0-7155 GCA_048634435.1 Methanosarcinales archaeon | reverse complement strand
GACGCTCTTCCGATCTGGATATGCAACTGTACAAGGAGGTTTCCTGCAGGGTCATGGAGATACTCAGGTCAAAAGCCGACAGGTTCCAGCAAGTGAGTGTGGATGAGGCCTATCTGGATATCAGTGAAAAAGTAAGGGCATAAAACGTGAATCACCAGAGAAATAAATGGCATTATCCCTGAAAATCATTTTTTTTGAGCGTATATAAAGTATAGACCTGCTACGATTAAAAAGCTTGAAAATGCCTCAATTACCCGAATTTTCATGATTTTCGGTTCATGCGCAGTTTAAATCCATCATTTATGGCCGCGTTTCCTGGCAGCCTGCCTGCAACTTCCCCACTGTGCCGAATGTTTTTAAAATCTATTGCGCGAATAACGCTTTATGCTCAAAATAGATAATATCAGGCTGAAGAACCCACTTGTCCTGGCGCCGATGGCAGGCATAACCAACCTCCCTTTCAGGATTCTTGCACGCAGGTACGGCGCTGCTCTTGCATTCACAGAAATGATTGACGCCGACGGCATGTTTTATGACATCCACAGGCACAAAAAAGAGTTCCAGACAAACGAAGAGGACAATCCCATTGCTGCGCAGCTGTTCGGCGCCCGCGCAGACACGCTTCCAAAAGCAGCGAAAATACTGGAAAAAAGTGGCGCAACCATGATTGACCTGAACGCAGGATGCCCCTCATTCAAGCTCTCAAGAAAAAATGCAGGCGCAAAGCTGCTTACACAGCCCAGACTCCTTGGCGAACTCATTGAAACACTTGTTTCTGCAGTGAACATACCGGTTACAGCAAAAATCAGGGCAGGATGGGACGATTCATGCGATGCTCTTGAGATTGCGCACATTGTCGAGGATGCAGGCGCATCTGCAATAACCATCCACGCAAGAACAGCAAAGATGCGCTACAGCGGAAATGCTGATTTAAGTATCATAAAATCCATAAAACACGAGCTGAAGATACCCGTCATCGGGAACGGAGACATCAACTCGCCTGAGCGCGCAAAAGATATGCTCGATAAGACCGGCTGCGATCTTGTCATGATCGGAAGGGCTGCGCTTGGTAATCCGTTTATTTTCAGGGATGCTCTTAACTACCTCAAGAGCGGAAAAATTACACCATCCCACACAAAAGAAGAAAAGCAGAAGGCGCTTTTAGAGTTATGGGAGCTTTGCAAGGAGATGGGCGCAGCACAACTGAGCGAACTTCGCATGCATGCATGCTGGTTCTCAAAAGGGCAAAGAGGCGGGAGGCGATTCCGCGAGGAAGTCAGCACTAAGAAGACTATCTCTGAACTTGAAGAGCTTATTAAGATGAATTTCTGTTGAATTTCTGGTTTGTCTCATCAATTCTTTCGTCTATCATTTCAACATCTCATAATATTGTTCTATGCCATATAATAACACATTGCTTTTGATTGCTTCGTGGGCAATATTCACCTTTCTGGAATCCTTCATTTTCCTGAATTGCTTCTCTGTGAAGACAAAATAATGTATATTCAACGGCAGGATGGAAATCGCCTGCGCTATGCTTTTTTCCATGTTTGCTCTTGGGACTATGAACATCAAATCAATGTCTGAATTCTGGTCCTGAGTGTTTCTGGAATAAGAACCGAATAATACCAGAACAAAATTCGTTGTTTTGATATCGTTTTTTATGCTGTCAAGCATGACTGCAAGGCTTTTGTTCTTTAACACTTCCTCTCTTCTTTCCAGTTCTGCTTCAAAAACTTCTTTGGATAATCTGGGAGTAAATCTTAACTGGATTGATTTGCCTATCTTCTTCTTTTCCAAAAGACCTTTATCAGTTAACCTGGACACTGCAGTGTGCACTATTTTGTAATCTGATTTAATGTCTTGAGACAGCTGCCTGATTGTTGGCTCTTTTTTTGTTTCTATCAGATGTTTTATTATTTTGTTTTCTGTTTTCATAATATGTACCTAAATACATTATATTATGTACCTATGTACTTATATAATTTTCGGTTTATCAGAAGAGATAAAGCATTACAAATAGACTATCACCCCATTTATCCGGGAATTGTCTTGTCTGTGCACTATCTGATCAATTTCGCCTTGCCAAGCGAATTAAATGCCCTGAAAAACACCAATGCGCTTGCATAAGCCTGCGCTTCCATCTCAACAACAGCGCTTTTGTCAATGCTGTGCATCTCATCAAAGAACCGGATGAAAGCCTTCTTTGAGTACTTGCCGAATATTTCCTCGTCGCTTTTGCCCTCTGTTGCATATTTTTTTAATACCCATTTCTGTATTTTTGCGTAAAGTTCTATCTCGTAGACCTTGAGAACATCCCATACGAGATTCTGCCAGAAGGTGCCTACATTGCCTTTGAGGACGTCGCCTCTCGGGAACTGGGTTGCAATCAGCTCAATCGGCGTTCCTGTAATCCCGTGCTGGGCTATCCTGACACCCAGGTTTTCTTTTCTCATCGCCTTTGCTATATCCTTTGTTCGCGGGATGTTTATGCATACCTGCTTCACCTTTACCCCGTTCTTGTAGATATTGCCGTGAGTCGACCCGTTTGCGATTGCCAGTAGCTGCGGGTACACCCCGTTTTTGTTGAGCTCTTTTATGAATGTTGTTGCTTCTTTCGGGGATGTCAGAAGAAAGCCTTCTGTATCTTTTCTTCCTATCTCGCCTACTTCCACTTCAAGGCCGTAGGACTTTATGCCTCTTTTCTTCATCTCAGCGCTTATGAAATGCGCAATCTCTGTCGTAGCTCTGATGTTGCCTTCAAGCTCTTCCTTCTCATTCTTCCCGTCAAAATTAAATATATGCGATGCATCTATCGCAAATGATGTGAACCCTGCGTCAATTTGTGCTTTCACCAGCTTTTTTGTGCCCTCAATTGTTTCTGGGTCGCCTGCTTTTACTGAAATGTGGTCTGCATGAAGTATCCATTTTGTGCATCCTGTTTTTTTTGCTGCTTTCATGATGCGCCTGGCAAACTCTTTTGGCGTATACCCGGTGTAGCCGCCTTTCAGGTCTGATTCTGACCTCGCGACTTCAATGATTACAGGCGAATTTGACTCTTTTGCAGCCCTCAATATTCCTTCTGCAACACCGGGGATGTAGCGGGTGTTGGTTGCCATTATTATGCAGTCCTTGTCCCTCAGGGAATTGAACATCTTTTCTCCTGATATTGGTTTACAGTCACTCATATTTATCACCTTTATTTTTTATTGTATCGTAAAATGTCCCAAGCAATAAAAAAGCTTGGAATTCTCATAGTTCACAGAGATTCCATGATTTTATCCTTTAATTATCTTTTCTGCCCATTCGACGTATTTTTTGGTTCCGATATATATTGGTACGCGATGGTCTACTTTTTCTGGCATGATTGTTAGTATATTTTTTTCGCCTGTGCTTACTTTTCCTCCTGCCTGCGTAACAATGAAGCCTAATGGGTTTGCTTCAAAGAGCAGCCTCAGCTTCCCGCCCATGTGGCCTTTGTAAAGCGGGTATGAGAATACGCCGCCGTATTTCAGGAACTGGTGGACATCTGCGACGAATGAGCCGGAGTATCTCAGCTTGAACCCGTCGCTGAGTATCTCATTTATGAATCTCTTGTGTTTGGGAACCCATTCTTTCTGGAGCGCTCCTGTTCCATAAAGTTTCTTGTCGCCGATTTTGACGTTTTTCTCTGTCATTGTAAATTCATTTCTGTCGTTTAGCGCAAACATGAAGATGCCTTCTTTTACTGTCACAGTAAGGGTTGTGAGGGGACCGTAGAGAATATACATTGCTGCGCGCATGTTCTTCCCGGGCTGCATGACTTTGCCGTTGTCGTATATGCCGATAATTGTCCCGACAGCAAGATTCACCTGTATGAGAGACGAGCCGTCAAGGGGGTCCATTGTGACTGCATAATTCGCCTTTGCATCAGGAAAACAGAGGACTTCTGCTTCTTCTTCTGAAGCGAGCTCCTTTACCAGCTTTGATTTTTTCAGGACTTTTTTCAGGTGCTCATTTGACCATTTGTCAAGCTCCATCTGGGTTTCCCCGTAGATGTTCTTGGTGTCTGCGTATTTCTGGTTGGTTATGAACGCCTTCCTGATAGCAGGGCCCTGGGCTGCTATTAGTTGTATTAAGTCTTTCAGGTCCTTTGGACTGGCTGTTGAATCTAAGTATTCCTTTAATGTTGTCATGATTAACCCCTCTTTTTTTGTTTGTTATTAGTGCAGCATGGTTTGCTATGTATATGTGTTTTTTTAATTAATATATAGATTACTGTTCATAGCAAAATATCTTTTCTTACCCGAAAAGGCCGATAAGCCATGGCATCAGAAGGCTGAACAAGAGGAGAAACAGGGTTATTTTTGAAATCATATCTGCTGCGCTCTCGCGGTTTTTGATGCCAGCGCCAAGCATTATTTCCTCAAGCATCAGCCCGCCGTCAAGGGGGCGCAAAGGAAAGAGATTTGCAAGCGCAATACCGATACTGAGCAGGATCATCCATGTAATAAGGCTTGCAAGAAATGCGCCGTGAGCCATCCTGCGGTCCTGTACAACTATGATGCCTATGATTCCTCTTGTCTTGTTTTTTGGGTCTTCGACTAGTGTCAGTTCATAGTATGTGCCGTTGACAAGTAAACTCACCTCATCTCCCGGCCCCTTTTTGTTCATAATATCTGTAAACTCAGATACTGTTGTAATATTTACGCCATCAACAGCAGCAACAAAAGTGCCATTCGGCAGGACACCTGCAGGCATGCCTGAGTCTACTGACTGTATAAAAACACCTGTATCCTCAAAAGGAATCAGTCCGGATGATATGCCGGCACTCATTGTACCAATATATATAAAAAGCAGGATTATCGCAGATAGAATATTTGAAAAAGAGCCGGCGCCAAATATTCTCGTCTTTGTGAGTGATTTTGATTTCTTTATTTCTTTTTCATCAGGCTCAGCAAATCCGAGAGGGATAGGCCCTAAAAAACCATAGCCGATTGATTTTACCCTTATTCCCTCCACGCGTGCGACTATGGCATGAGAAAACTCATGGACTATGAGTATGAATAGTATCGAGATAAGCCATTCTGCGAGCGGGACATAAAATACAGGTATTGTGGATTCCTCTGCCGGCCCCCCTCCGCCAGGCTCTCCTGACAGGTCAAAAGGCAGGACAAGCTTTATTGCACCTGACAATGTTATTGCACCAAAAAACAATGTCATGAACCCATAGCCGGATACGCCGAAAAGGAATGTGAAAGCAACCATGATAAATACGACAGGTCCTGAAAAAACAGTGGGGATTTTAAATGTCTCTATTAAGCCAAGAAAAAATACAGGATATATCAGTTTGATAAACAGTGCAGAGGCCACTAAATATGCTGCATACAGGCGCGTTCTTTCCAGCGGCCGTATCTTTTTCTGGATAAAGAGATATCTTAACCCCATGAGCCCGAATGAGAACACTATTCCTGCATCTGCAAGGAAGGTTATTAGGCGCGGGTGTTTCCTTGCAATATTATCAATTATCTCAAGCCCTCTTTTGGTCCTTCTCAGGAAAACAATGCCTTCGCGCGTGAAGTTTTTCCTGTCAAAGAAATATACTATAAGCGCGATGAAGAGAAGAACAGCAAGTGACTCATAGTTTCCCATAGCCACTATTTGAGATTGCTATGTTTATAAATCCTTTCATTCCCCGAATGCCCTTTGGAAAGTTTTATATTTGTCTTTGCTGAATAATATGGTCTGCTGCAGATGAAAAACAGGCATCCAAAGGATAAAAAAATGCTTATTGTGACTACCGGGAAGACCAAGTATCCCTGATATTTGGTAGAGGTTCTGGGAGACTTTATCCTATGAGCAGTTTTTCCATTTCCAGGTTAAATTCTTTTGCTCTTATGATGACCAACATATAAAAAAGTGAATGACCAAGATAATGGAATGGTTCTAAAGCGCGTTATTCTTGTTGTGGATGACGGGTGGGGGGTTGCGCCTGCCGGTCCCGGGAATTATATTGAGATGGCAGATACTCCTCATTTTGATGAGATGATCAAAAAGTACCCGCATTGCCTGAATGAGGCTGCCGGGCAGGCTGTCGGGCTGCCGCGCGGCGCGCAGGGAAATTCCGAGGTCGGGCATCTGCATATGGGGGCCGGGAGGATTGTGTGGCAGATGTTTGAGCGCATCAATAATGCTGTAGATGACAGGAGCTTTTTTGAGAATCGTGCGCTTCTTTCTGCTATTGAGCATGCAAAGAAGAATGATTCAAAGCTGCATCTTATGGGATTGTGCTCTGATGAGGGGGTTCATTCTCATATCAATCACCTGATCGCTCTTGTTGAGATGGCAAAAAAGCAGGGGGTTGAGAAGGTTTTTATTCATTTTTATGCTGACGGGAGGGATGTTCCCGAAAAGTCTGCAAAGAAGTATGTTGCAATCATTGAAGATGCTGCAAAGAGGATAGGGGTTGGAAGAATCGCTACTGTTGCCGGGAGATATTATGCAATGGACAGGGGAGAAAATTGGCAGTTGACGGATCAGGCATATAGCGCACTTACAAACGCTGAAGGCATAAGAGACAAAACTGCCCAGCAGGCAATAACAAATGCTTATAGTAATTATAAAATACCTAATGGTACAGAAATGACAGATGAATATATACCACCTATGATTATTGGAGATTTTTCCGGAATCAAAGAGGGTGATTCGGTTGTTAATCTTAACTTCAGGCAGGATAGAGCAATTCAATTAACAAAGGCTTTTGTAGAAGATGAATATCCGGGTAGGAGAAAAGAAAAAAGATCTGTAGTTTATTGCGGGCTTACAAGATATTATGACGATTTCCATTTCAATATATTAAATGCAATTGATGAGAACAAGGATATGAAGAATCTTTTAGGCGAAGTTGTAAGTAAGAATGGTCTTAAACAACTGCGTATTGCTGAAACTCAGAAATTCAGACATGTAACTTCTTTTTTTAATGGCAAAAGAATCCAGCCGTTTGAAAATGAAGAACGTATAGAGATTAAAAGCATTTATGATCCGTCAACATTTGCCGAGCATCCCGAAATGAATGCATTTGATGTTACAAAAGCTGTAATTAAAGAAATAAAAGCTAAAAAGTTTGCTCTCATCGTAGTAAATTTTGCCAACTGTGATATGGTAGGTCATACAGGC
>JAIWAJ010000074.1:0-7252 GCA_048634435.1 Methanosarcinales archaeon | reverse complement strand
GATCGTAAATCCGGTCATATTCTCTTCGGCGAGGATGATCATCTCTGGTTAATCGACCACGGCCTCTGCTTCCACGATGAGGAGAAACTGCGCACGGTGATCTGGGACTTCGCCGGCGAGCCCATTCCAGATGAACTGCTCGATCGCGTTCGTCTGTTGCGGGATCAACTGGAGTCAGAAAATGATGTTTACGATGATCTTTCGCAATTGCTTACCCGGACTGAACTTTACAAATTTCGAGAACGTATAGATCGAATCCTGAGATCGCCCATCTTTCCCTCACCCGGCTCAGGCCGCCCTTACCCTTGGCCGTTGGTATAATCCGTCCCTGGTTATTCTGGAGTAATTCTCCCAATGGACACACATAGATTCGCTCTCCTTGGTTTCGGGAACGTCGGCCAGGCGTTCGCGCGGTTGCTGCTGGCGAAACGTGATGAACTTCTAACCCAGCACGATTTGCGCTGGCAGGTCGTCGCGATCATGACGGGTCACCATGGGGCAGCGGTTAACCCAGACGGGATAGACCTCGAGAGTGCGCTTGCGATGATCGATGCGGGCGATTCACTCGACCCGCTATCCACGGAGCCAACACCACAAAACGGCGTCGAGTTCATTCTTTCATGCAATGCGGACGTCCTTTTTGAGAACACCCCCGTTAGTTACCACGACGGTCAGCCGGCGATCGAACACATCTCCGCCGCTCTCTCCACCGGCATGCACGCCATCACGGCGAACAAAGGTCCGGTCGTCCACGCCTACCGCGAACTCACGAGGTTGGCGCAGGCGCATGGGCGGAAATTCCTCTTCGAATCTACGGTTATGGATGGTGCACCGGTGTTCTCTCTCTGGCGAGAAACCCTTCCTGCAGCAGAACTCCACAGTATCCGACCCGACAAAAACCCCTCTGGTCCGCCCGGAACACATATCGCAAACAGCATTGATTGCGCAAACATGCTGGAACGAAAGCCCCGGCTTCGGCCGGTTGGCACGTATATTCACAATCCTCACGTCCTTCGAAAGAAGCGCAGCAAGACCAACAGCAGTCCTGGCAATCTGCCCGCCTCCTTCATGATGCGACCCGTCAACAACAATCATAGAATCATATCCCTCTGCTACAAATAAAAAGCTTGTCATCTAAATCTTAACAATAGCTGATTCACATGGACACAGAAACAAAAATGCAGTTAGCCCGCGAAGTAGGCGAGGAAATAATAACCGAAGACGACTTAAGAGCACTCTTCGAGACAAAAACCCATCCGATCGCCTACGACGGCTTCGAACCCTCGGGAAGAATCCATATCGCACAAGGCATCTTTCGTGCCCTCAACATAATCAAGCTCCAGAAAACAGGAATAAGATTCAAGCTCTGGGTAGCAGACTGGTTCGCATGGATGAACAACAAGCTCGACGGCGACCTGGAAAAGATCCAGACAACCGGCAAATACTTCATCGAAGTCTGGAAAGCAAGCGGCCTTGACACAAAAAACGTGGAATTCATCTGGGCAAAAGACTCAATGGCAGACGAGAACTACTGGAAAACAGTCGTTCAGGTAGCGCGCTCATCAACAGTCAGCCGCATCATGCGCTGCTCACAGATCATGGGCCGCGAAGAAAGCACATCCTTAAGCGCAGCACAAATACTATACCCGTGCATGCAGTGCGCAGACATATTCCACCTGAAAGCAGACATAGCGCAATTAGGCATGGACCAGCGCAAAGTAAACATGCTCGCCCGCGAGCTCGGCCCCAAACTCGGCTTCTACAAGCCGGTTGCACTCCACCATCACATGCTCCTAAGTCTCACAGAACCACCCAAAAAATCTTTATCAGCAGCTGAGCGCGCAATAGAGATGAAGATGAGCAAATCAAAGCCAGACACCGCAATATTCATGACAGACACAGAAGAGAATATAAAAAGAAAGATAAACAGCGCCTTCTGCCCGCCAAAGCAGCTTGAAGACAATCCTCTGATGGACTACTCAAAACACCTCATATTCGAGAAATTCAATGAAATGCAAATAGAGCGCCCCGCAAAATACGGCGGCAACCTCGAGATACAGAGCTTCGACGAGCTATGCAAAATATATCGCGCAGGAGAGCTACACCCAATGGACTTAAAGCAATCAGCATCAAAATACATAAACGAGATGCTTGTCCCTGTGCGCACCCACTTTGAAAAAAACAAGAAAGCAAAAACCCTCCTGGAACAGGTCAAGTCCTTCCAGACAACGCGATAGTTTTGGCTTCTTTCAATACAATATATCCTTATTCAGCACATTCTATCCCTAAATGCGCACAAATTTCCTGATAAACCCTCACATTTGGGCTTTATTTTTCAGGCATTAGTATATTTTATATATTCCCCTAATGCTAATCTTGAACCCGGGCTAAATTTTTCTTTTACTAATGCCTTCTTTACTTCATCTATTGAGTAGTATCTTCCTTCTACTGATTCGTCATTTAATTGTATGGGACCATCATGTCTGCATACATACAATCTGCTCCATTGTCTTTCAATATTTGAAAAGTTCTTAAAATCTACAATCTTATCCAAACTTACTCCTTCAATGCTTGTTTCTTCTCTAAGTTCACGGTACGCTGCGTCATCATAACTTTCACCAGACTCAACATGTCCCGTTACAGATGTTTCCCAGTATCCGGGATATAAGTCCTGATATTCACTTCTCTTTTTCAAGTAGATTTTATTATCCTCTCCTCTGATAAGTATATGGATATCTCTATGAATCAACCTTTTATCAGGATCGTGGCATTCCTCTCTGGTTGCTGTCTTACCTGTTGGATTATTATTCTCATCAAAGATATCGAAAATTTCAGACATATTTCAACAAAATAGGGGATATTTTAAATACCTATCTTTTGTTACTATCGATCTCTCAATATTCTGCATTCACCTCATCCATCGACCCGTTACTCTCCCGTTACCCCTATCAGTAACCCTCCTTCATATCCGATATTACACTCTCCCTCTACCCAACACTTCAAGGTTACTAACCGATACTATCGATACTATCTGTTTCACTCCTTTTTATCATGCGCCCGAATCTCTCCATTACTGCCAATTATCGCGCTCAGCAACCCTTCCTTGTCCTCTATCTTGCAATCATCCCTCCACCCAACACTTCAAGGTTACTAACCGATACTATCCTTCATAGTAACCAAAGTTACCCCCGTTACCATCCTACTGCAACCGTTTCCAAAGTAACGGTTATTTTCGCTTATTGCCTCGACGCACACCTATTTTAAATTATATTGTAGGTAACCGATACTATCGATACTATCGATACTATGGTAACCGATACTATCGGTTACTTTTCTATGCTGTAATTTACATAAAACCAGTAGCTCTCCTACAAGTATCCAACAGTAACCCCCGATACCGTCATCAGAAGAACAAAATCCGCACTACTGCAACCGGTAACCCTCAGAAATAACAACGCCATCAGTACTGGTTACTCTGGGTTTGGCCGTATATCATCGCTGCCTTAACAGAATTAGGAATATTCAATAGCTTCTTATTCTGTGCCATATATTCCTCAATAGGAAACCCTGACTCACGGACATCCCTCACATACACCTTGACAGTATTATACGTAAGCCCCATCTTAGTTGCAATCTGCTTATAGCTGATCGGGCTTTCAGCCGAAAGAAGTATATTCACAAGCACTCTTCGCGACTTCGGCAGTTTCTCAAGAACATGCGAAAGCCCCATCTTCGGCTCAGTCTCAACAATATTCTCAAGAGACTCAATAGCATCCTTATTTTCAGTAACAGAAACAACATTCAGCACTTCATTTCGCAGGCTCTCAAGCTCTTCGCGGCTGGCCATCCCGCGCTTTATCTTATCCAGACGCTCCTTGTTTTCAATAGCAAGTCTCCCAAGCACAATAAGATCAGAGAACTTTTTATTCAGTTCATTGACGCTCTTTCTAACATTTTCAATACTCTGTTCATAGTCGACGGCATTATCTTTCTTAAGTTCAATCATATCATGGATTTTTCCAATCTCATGGGAAAGATCCTGCCTTAAAAGGTCATTTTCCCTGACGATCTCAGAAGACAACTCCCTCTTGATATCCTCTTTAATTTTCAAAACATCAATAGCAGGGCTAGCCTTGCTCTTCTTCCCTCCAAACAGCGCATCAAAAAATCCCATATTACTCATATGTTCATCCATGATTATAAAACTTACACTTCAAATCCCCATATATTAATAAAATTCTCTTCGCAACTGATATAACGTAATGACTGGTGTTAAAAATGCTTGACATAAAACAGATTCGCGAAACTCCGGACATGATCAGGAACAACCTCAAAAAAAGAAACGACCAGAACATCCTGAAAATGCTGGACCGGCTGATAAAAGAGGACATAGACTGGCGCACCCGGCAAAAAGGCCTCGACACCCTGAAACACGACCGCAACCAGAAAGCCCTGCAAATATCAGCCCTGAAAAAACAAAAAAAAGACGCGAAACGCGAGATACAGGCCATGCGCACCCTGTCCCAATCCATAGAAAAAAAACAAAAATCAATCGAAAACGTGAGAGAAAACATAGATGATCTCCTCCACCGCCTCCCGAACCTCCTCGATGAAACAGTGCCCCTCGGAAAAGACGATACAGATAATGTCGAGATCCGCAAATGGGGCAAGATAAAAAAATATGATTTCCCCCTGAAAAGCCACAACGACCTTCTTGAATCACTTGATCTGGCAGACATAGAGCGCGCAGCCAAAGTAGCAGGCTCCCGCTTCTACTACCTCAAAAACGATCTTGTAATGCTCGACTTCGCACTCATGAAATTCGCACTGGACTTCCTCAAAGAGCGCGGCTACACAATAATGGAGCCCCCCCTAATGCTCAGGCGAAAGCCGATGGAAGGAGCCGTATCCTTCTCAGACTTTGAAGACATGCTCTACAAGATAGAAGGCGAAGACCTCTATATGATAGCAACATCAGAGCATGCACTTGCAGGCTACCACATGGACGAGACACTCGACACGCAAAAACTCCCCTTAAGATACGCAGGAATAAGCCCCTGCTTCAGGAAAGAAGCAGGAAGCCACGGACAGGACACAAAAGGCATATTCCGCGTCCACCAGTTCAACAAGATAGAGCAGTTCATATTCTCAACAAAAGAGCAGTCGCAAAAAGAGCACGAGCTTCTGATAAAAAACGCAGAAGACCTTTTCAAAAAACTAGAGCTGCCATACCGCGTAGTAAACGTCTGCACAGGCGACATAGGTGCAGTAGCAGCCAAGAAATACGACATAGAAGTCTGGATGCCCCACCAGAAAGCATACCGCGAGATGGTATCCTGCAGCAGCTGCACAGACTACCAGTCGCGCAAGCTAAACATAAAGCACGGCAAAGAAGGCGGGCAAAAAGAGCTGGTCCACACCCTAAACTCAACAGCAATAGCAACCTCGCGCGCAATAGTAGCAATCCTTGAAAACAACCAGCAAAAGGATGGCACAGTCACCATCCCAAAAGTCCTCATGCCCTATATGAACAACACAAAAATCCTAAAAAATCCCTGATAACCGCCATATTTCTCTTTACGCCCCGTCAATTTTTGCAAAACCTAGCGCAAGCCACCCTTTCAACACATCCATGCGCAGCCTGTGGTCAAAAAAATCCCAACAAAAATGTGAGAGTTAATTGAGTATGTTTCCGGCAAAATCCAAACATCATGGAGAATTCCACCAAAATGACCTCCCAACAACATATCTCCGCAAACCCCCCCAGAAACCCAAAAACACAACCAACAGAACCTAATCCATGAAATGAGCCCAGATATTCCGCGATATCAATCTTCCTGACATTAGCCAAAAACGCCACCAAAAGCCCGAAAACAAGCAGTATGTGAGCACGTGACACACTTAAGGCGCAAAAAAATAAAACAGATCCATCATTCTCATAGCCCATACTATTGAATATCTCCCCCAACCGAAAACTATTTATAATTAAACTTACTAATAATACTCATATTACTAACATTAACCATTTTAGTAATCAATACTGTCATAGCGTAGATACCATGACCGGCAACTACAAGACACTCAAAATAAAAAAAGACACCCATGCGCGCCTCCTAACCTGCCTCTCAAAGCAGCAGCTCAAAAACGGCGGCAAAAGAGTAACAATATGTGAGGTCATCAACAGGCTTTTGGACATAGCAGAAAACAGCGATAAATAAAACATTATCTTTTTCTTGTGTCAAAAAGCGCACCAGGATTAACGCAAATCTAATCATACAACGGTGATTCAAATGCAGGCAATCGAAAGAAAAAAACAAATAGACTACTGGCTCAAAAACAGGGACCATGCTTTCCGTAGCGGTCAGCTTAAAGAAGTAAAAAGAATAAACAAGATTCTCTCTTTCTATGAGTACAGGAAAGAAAACACAGCTGCCGCTTAATCTTTTGGCCCCTTGGCAAGCGGCACAAACACGCACGGTGTTATAGGCTCCTCAATAAACTCACCCCTGACTTTTCGTATCTTCAAAAGGCTCTGCACAAACGCGCTCCCGACAGGAACCACAAGAATGCCCCCTTCCGCAAGCTGCTCAAGAAGCGCATCAGGCACATATTCACAACCAGCAGTAACAATTATCCTGTCATAGGGCGCCCCTTCCTTATACCCCAAAGACCCATCACCCAGGACCACGCGCACATTCCCATAACCAAGCAAATCCAGAACCTTCCCTGCCTGCAAAAAAAGGCTTTTCCGCACCTCAATAGATACGACCTCCCTTGCAAGAACCGAAAGAACCGCACTCTGGTAACCCGACCCCGTTCCCACCTCAAGCACCTTCTCATCCCCCTTAAGCTCAAGGCATTCACTCATCAAAGCGACCATATACGGCTGTGAAATCGTCTGCCCCTCGCCGATAGGAAGCGGCCTGTCAGAATAAGCATCCCTCCACATCTCCTTTGGCACGAACTCATGGCGCAACACACTCTCCATTGCCCGAAGGACGTGCTCATCCTTTATTCCACGCGCCCTAATCTGGTTTTCAACCATACTCCTGCGCTCATCCAAAAATGCATCTTTCATAGCTGATTATTGGCGCCCGAAATTAAAAAAACCACAAAAATGTGAGGATTAAAGGATATGAGTACTGAAAAAACCGCCCCCGTTTCCACATAACCACAACCTCCAAAACACAGCCACTAATCACAAAAAAACGTATATAAACCACCTCGCACAAAAATAACCTTTATGAACAGT
>JAIWAJ010000073.1:0-7335 GCA_048634435.1 Methanosarcinales archaeon | reverse complement strand
AGGCCTCACTTGCGAAATCTGCCAGTTCTGGCAGTTCTTGCACCTAAGATTGCACCCCGCAGTCGCAATAGAAAACGCACCCGTCGCCGGCAAAACATGAAACAGCGGCTTTTTCTCAATAGGATCAACATGCACCGCACACGGGTTCCCGTAAGCAAGAGTATAAAGAGTACCTCCCCTGTTCTCCCTTGTCCTGCAATTTCCTCTCTCCCCCTCTTCCAAAAGACATTTGTGCGGACACAGCTGGCAATGAACATTATTCCCAAGCTTATGATAATTAGAAGCCTCCCTTGAAAATTTCCCCATATCCGCAACTGTTGCGGAAGAATCACTGGAAACAGGCGTCTTCAGCATCTTTGCAAGAACATAACCGGAAACACCAAGACCGGCAACACCCAAACCTGCCAGTTTAACAAACTCACGCCGCGTCATCTTTTTTTCAAGGAAGCTTTCAGCGCTTTTTTTTCTTCTCTGACCCATGCTTGAGCACACCCCATCTTATCAGCGCAAACCTAATATTTATCAACGAATGAATCAAAAAAAGCGGAATCAGAACATAGCAAATCTGCTGATGTACAGCAAGCGACAATTTCGCGCCAATCAGCCTGCCAGCCCCATACTTCCCGGTGATGCTATACCCTGTGACCACAAAAAGAATAATCAAGAAAAAGAGCAGCCATCCGGCAACTCTTTCAATCCTGATTAAAGCCCTGTTAAACCTGACCCTGTCAACCATACTCACTAATTCAGTTAGAATAATAAATGTCTTTCGAATATTCACATCCTTCGTGCTGCAAGCGCTCCGCAAACAATCATAACCAGAAGCATACCACTCCATCCGATACCCGGCGTCCTTGAAGTTAATCCACTCTCACGATGCACAATCTGTATATATTGCTCATCTTTTCCATAAAGGCTCGGGACCAGTGCCGAATTAGCATAAATTGTCATTTTATAAGAGCCAATCTCCCCTGCAAATATATCAATTGGTACCAGCTTCTCTTCATATTCATTCAAACTAACATCAATTTCAGTTCTACTGTTTTCGAACTTCGCCCAATGAAGCATTTTTTCAGGGTCCGCATGGAGCTTTATCTTAATAGTATCCGCAACAGCAATATTGTTTTTTACATAAATAACAACCTGAAATTTCGAACCCAATTCAGCAGCAAGACTCTCAGAAGTAAATGAGATATCAGGATTTGCAAGAGTAAGACATATTCCGGTAATGCATTGTCCACTCTCACATTTTTCAGGATACTCGCATTCGCACCCGTCCGGCAGTTTATCAACCCAGACAGACGCATTCCAAAACCAGTCTTTTTCGCATGCATACAAATCTTCACAGAAATAACTTCCTCCTTTCCGCACGCCATCATCACAAATCCATGTTCTGTCAGTCGATAACCAGCAGTCACCAACATTGCAGCATTCTGCCCAGCCATAATCCCACATATTATTTTGCATCATAATACATTCACATGCCTCAGGAGAATGGTCAGGATCCGTTATCCACGCCCATGGATCTTCAATACAATAGCATCCGGGTTTAGCTGCACAATTACCATACAGATCTCTATATCCCAATATTCTAATGCCTCCTATCTCCTCGCACATATATCTGTCCTGAGGGCAGGCAGTATTATTGACAATATCAATACCATTGCATTGTCCTATCGGCGGCGGCGGGCAGTCACAATAAAACGCGAATGTAATATTATCATAGATACCATATTTCACTCCATCAATCGCATAATATGAAGTGGCATTATTCTTTGTTCCACTAACAGCATCAAATTCCCCTGTATTATTTATAAGTCCAAAATTTACAATTATTGTCATGTTTTCAGTAATATCCGTGGCATTAAACGTGATTGTTCTTCTGTCTCCAACAACACTCACATCAGGAATCACAGGATAAGAATCCCTGGTTGTTTTGTTAATATAAGTTATCACACCACTATCTCCAACATAGCTCAGGTTATCAGTAACCGAATCAACAATTGAGATATCAGTTATACTTTTTGATCCAGGAGGATAATCAGAAATATTCGTCGCACACGCATCAAACTTAATGCTCTTGTTGAGCATTTCATTGCAGTTAGTAAAAAGATAGGACACTCTAAAGCCGCTTTTCGCATGAACAATCGCATCAAGGAAGAGACCCGCTATGCAGTCTCCATCGCATGTGCCTGTAGCGTGGTAAAGCCTGCCGTGTGTGTATTCAGCTATTCTCTCAAGCATATTTTTATTAATCTGCTGCCCGGTGCCCACAGTATATATTTCAATCGGCCCGTTACGCCAGTTATCAGAAACATAGTTCTCCACACTCATCGGGGTGTCGAGGCTCCCGCTGTTGACCATACCGTCTGTGAGCAGTATAATGATACCTTTTCTGTCTGCTCCAACATTGGCATTTAGATATTCCAGTCCCTGCTTAAGTCCGTCTCCAAGCGCAGTCGAACCGGAAGGAGCCATTGAATCAACATAATTTTTCAAAACCCCCCTGTTGCCAGTCACATCTGTTAAATCCACAACCTTACGAACACTGCTTGAAAAAGTAAAAATACCAACCCTGCTTTCATCCATTTCAGAAGAGTCAATAATTGCCTTGGTCCCGTCCTTCAGGCAATCCATCTTTGTTCCCCCGGCACAACTCCCAGACATACTGCCGCTCACATCAAGGACAAACACAATATCCAGTTTATCCTCACATTCGGCAAAAGCTTCATTCCCTAAAAAGGTAAAAAAAATTAGCATAATCACGAAAAAATTACCAGACCACCTAAAAGCACGACTCATTATATCCACTCACAATCATCAGCAACAATAGATGAACATTCAACAGAGTGCCACCCTGCAATCAACCAGCAGCCGAATGTTTACCCAATAATATATTTATAACTCACATTGTATTTAAAGATTATTTCTCTTCAATCCACAGCAAGTGACGATTTGACATCCAACAGAACGATTAATAATATAAAAGAAGCGCACCAACCCAGGAACCAGACATTACGCACTCTTGCCTGCTTTTGCAAGCGCGAAAGCATACTTTATTGGATTATTACCCATTCTATAATGGTCAGTTACCAATCCTTGATTATCTGGATTTGATAAATCTCCAAACTTTTCAAGTAATTCAATTCTTTGGCTATTGATAGGAGACAAGTATTTTTCTGCAACTTCTAAAGCATCATCACATTTCTCCTGATATCTTAAGAGCTTTATTGCCCATCTAGCGTAACTTTCCGCCATATCACACTTCCCTTCTTTTTGCTTCTCTTCAGCATGTTCAATAAAATATTGAGTATACTGTTTATCCCCCGTCAATTTTCCAAGCAAGAACATTTCTGTTTTTTCAATATAGTCGTTTCTGTATTCTTCAGCCTCCTGTGTTCTGATACCATTGGACTCAATCCCAATTTCGATTATCTCTGGAATATTAGAATCCATCGCGCATTTAATTGATTCTTCAATGTACCGATTAACATCACTACCATAAAAAAACACACCCATCCTCACATTTGCGAGCAATTCAGTGATTGTCTCACCTTCGGGTATTTCCGTGGGTTCAAATTGAGCTTTAATTATTTCAACCACAGGACTGTATGCATGTCTTATGATACGCTCTCTCAATTCTTGCATATCATCCTTTTCGAGATTCTCACGAGACGGCATGTGTTTCCAAATGTCAAAAGCGCGACCAACTTGACCTCTCTCAATTCTCAAATCAAGAGCTAATTCATAATTCTTTAGATCAATTGCCAGAGATTCTGCAGAATTTATAGATTCCAAAGAACCATCTAGAATATACATCTGAAGTGCTTCCTCCCAGTTACCAGCTCTCAAATATTCAAATGCAGCTTTTCTGTATCTTTCATCTCCTGTGTACATTTCTCCTGCTTCTGCCCTAAATTCTCTTTCAGCTTCCTCCAACTGCACCCATTTTTCTTCGGGAATATCTTTTCGTTCAGCATCCTTAGGAATTCCCAACTCTATCATTTTAAGATGATAATTTACCTCCGCTACTGTAGAATAATCACCATCTTCAGATTTAACTTCTGCAATCTTGTTTAGCATTGGCACAATTCCGTCTGAGGAATCTTTATCAATTGCATCAAAAACGTCAAAAAATTTATTAAGTTCTTCTGACATGTTTTACCATTAGTAAGTAAACCTTTTTAAGTTTATCGCCGCGCCACTGCCCGACAATCATACAAACAGAAACCTGTGCAACAACCACATCACAAATCATTTCCCATGAAACTCAGAAAGGCTCACAACATCCCTATCTGTGGTCATATTCTTCATGGCCGCAACCATAACCTTCGCAAGCTCAAGGTTAGTCACAAGCGGAATCCCGAAATTAAGCGCAGCCCTCCTGATAATATACCCGTCAGTAATCTCCTTCCTTGACGCCCTCCTGTGCGGGATGTTGATCACAAAATCAATCTCCTTTCTGCCAAGAAGCGTCTCGATATTAGGCTCCTTCTTCTCACTCACCTTATGCACAGGTATCACATGTATCCCCTTATCAAGCAGATACTGGGAAGTCCCGAAAGTTGCAAGCAGCCTCACACCCATCTTCTCAAGAATCCTGACAGAATCGAGAAAATTATCCCTCACCTCATTGCATAAACACAAAAGAACCCTCGACCCCATTACAGGAACCTTGACCCGCGCAGAAATCATTGCATCAATAAGCGTGCGCGAAAAATCCCTGCCAAGGCACGCAACCTCGCCAGTCGAACTCATCTCAATCCCGACAATCGGGTCAGCCCCGTAAAGCCTTGAAAACGAGAACTGCGGGAACTTGATGCCAATATGCTTTATCTTAGGAGTCGCTGTATAAAGAAGCTTCTGCCCGAGAATCACACCTGTCGCAATATCAATAAGATTAATGCCCATTGTCTTGCTAACAAACGGCACACTTCTTGAAACCCGAAGATTGCACTCAATAACAAAAATCTTCTCATTCTTGACAATGAACTGGATATTAAAAGGCCCGTGAATATTTAAGCCCACAGCAATCTTATGGCTGGCTTTCTCAATCTTCCTCTTGACATCACTGCTAAGCGTCTGGGGCGGTATGACCATCGTCGCATCCCCGGAATGCACACCTGCATTCTCAATATGCTCCATGATGGCACCGATAAGCACATTGCTCCCGTCGCACACCCCGTCAACCTCCACCTCGCGCGCATTATCCATAAAATGCGAGATAACCACAGGATGCTCTCTCGACACCTTAGCCGCAAGACTCAGATATTTAGAAAGATCCTCCCTGCTATGCACAATATTCATCGCGGCCCCTGAAAGCACGTACGACGGCCTTATAATTACCGGGTAGCCGATTTTTTCAGCAAACCTGCCCGCATCCTCAATAGTCTCGAACTTATTCCAGTAAGGCTGTTCAATACCGATTTTATCAAGCAGGGCACTAAACTTCGCCCTGTCCTCAGCGCAGTCAATATTCATCGGGTTGGTCCCGAGAATCCTCACACCCTCTTTATACAACCTAAGAGCAATATTATTCGGGATCTGCCCCCCGAACGACACAATAACCCCCATCGGGTCCTCTTTCTCATAAATGTCCATAACTGTCTCAAAACAGACATCCTCAAAATAAAGCTTATCCACAATATCATAATCAGTGGAAACTGTCTCAGGATTGTAATTGATCATGATGGTCTTTCTGCCCCTCTTTTTCACAGCCCACGCCCCGTGCACAGAGCACCAGTCAAACTCAACAGAAGACCCAATCCTGTACGTCCCTGACCCGAGAATGACAACATCCCTACCTTTAAACTCAATATCATCCTCCCAACCATTGTACGTAAGATACAGGTAATTCGTCTTCGCCGGCCATTCAGCAGCAAGAGTATCAATCTGCTTCACGCATGGCACTACAGCCCACTTCTTTCTCAGGTTCCTGATATCTGACTCCTTCCTCGAGACAATATCAGCAATATGTGCATCAGAAAACCCGAGCTGCTTTGCATACCTCAGCACACTGCCATCAAGGCCGGATGCAATCACTTTCCCGCATTCAACAATATTCAATAGCTTATTCAAAAACCACCTGTCAATCTTCGTAAGTTCGAAAATCTCATCAACACTCATGCCGCGTTTAAGCGCATCAACAATATAATACAGCCTCTCATCAGTCGCCACACTCAACCGGTCCCTTATCACCTCTAAATTATTCTCACCGCATCCGACAAGCCCGTGTCTGCCGGTATCAGTCATTCTCACAGCCTTCTGCAGCGCCTCCTCAAACTTCCTGCCAATACCCATCACTTCACCCACAGACTTCATCTGTGTCCCGATACGCATATCAGCATTCTTGAACTTCTTAAGATCCCATCTTGGAATCTTCACAACAATATAGTCCAGCGCAGGCTCAAAACACGCTGTCGTAGCAAGAGTGACCTTATTGACAATTTTAGGAAGCTTCCTCCCCAGGCACAGTTTCGTTGCAATGAACGCCATCGGGTAACCTGTTGCCTTTGACGCGAGTGCAGACGATCTCGAAAGCCGTGGATTGACCTCAATGACCCTGTACTCGCGCGAATCAGGATTCAGCGCATACTGTATATTGCACTCACCGACAATCCCAAGCGCCCTTATAATCCTGATAGCAAGCTTGCGAAGCATATGATACTCATCATTATTCAGAGTCTGCGACGGAGCAACCACAATAGACTCGCCGGTATGAATGCCGATCGGGTCAAAATTCTCCATATTGCAGATAGTTATGCAATTATCATCAACATCCCTCATAACCTCATACTCAATCTCCTTCCACCCGCCGACACACTCCTCTATCAGAACCTGCCCGATAGCACTATGGGCAATCCCGGCATCAGCAATCATCCCAAGCTCCTTCTCATCCTTTGCAATCCCGCTTCCCTCACCCCCCAGGGTAAATGCAGCCCTCACCATGCATGGGTACCCTATCTCTTTTGCAGCAGCTAAAGCATCAGCCTTGCTCGTCGCAGCCCGGCTCCTGCATATACTGATGCCAGCCTTATTCATCGCAATCCTGAACAGGTCCCTGTTCTCAGTGGCTTCAATCGCATCTATCTGGGTCCCAAGAACCCTGACATTATGCTTTGAAAGCACTCCCTTGTTATAGAGCTCAACACCGCAGTTAAGAGCAGTCTGCCCGCCCACATTAAGCAAAATCCCGCCCGGCTTCTCCTTCTCAATAATCTTCTCAACATAATCGCAGGTCACAGGCAAAAGATACACTTTGTCAGCCATCTTAGGATCCGTCTGTATCGTTGCAATGTTCGGGTTCACAAGCACGCTTTTGATGCCTTCCTCCTT
>JAIWAJ010000072.1:0-7399 GCA_048634435.1 Methanosarcinales archaeon | reverse complement strand
TAAATCCAAAAATATGCGTCCCTCCCTCAACAGTGTTAATAGTGTTTACAAAACCAAAAATGTTCTCGTGATATCCTGTATTATATTGAATCGCAATTTCCAAGATAGTTCCCTTTACTTCTCTCTTAAAATAAATCGGTTTGTGCATAACTTCTTTTGACTTGTTCATCCATTTCACAAATTCAATCAAACCTCCAGAAGAAAAAAATTCTTCCTTCTTGTTTTTTATCTCATCATATAAACTAATTTTCAAACCAGCATTTAGAAAAGATACTTCCCTGAATCTGGTCTCTAAAACTTTATTATCAAAATCAAGTACAGAAAAAATCTTCTCATCAGGCCAGAAAATAATCTTTGTCCCAGTTTCTCCATTATTGCATTTTCCGATAATTTTTAATTTTGTCTTAGCGTCCCCTCTTGAATATTCTTGTTGGTAAATCTTTCCCTCTCTCTTTATCTCAATAATTAATTTTTTTGAAAGAGCATTCACGCAGGAAATTCCAACCCCGTGCAATCCTCCTGAAATTGCATAAGATTTTTTGTCAAACTTTCCTCCGGCATGTAATTTTGTCAAAGCAACTTGAACAGCAGGAACCTTAAACTGAGGGTGTATTTTCACAGGGATTCCTCTCCCATTATCATCAACTGTCACAGAACCATCTTTATTTATTGTAACTATAATTAAAGTACAATGCCCTGCAAGAGCCTCGTCAACAGAATTGTCCACTGCCTCGTAAACCAAATGATGCAAACCCTCCTTGCCAGTAGAGCCAATGTACATTGCGGGACGCCTCCTGACTCCCTCCAGTCCTTCAAGAACCTTTATCCGTGATGCACCATATTTCGCAGTCATTTCATCAAATTGTGTAAAAAATCTGTTCAGATTTAATTAATTTATATCTAAAAAAAGCCCCAATCCTTTATAAACTTTTCTACCTAAAAAAGTAATTTGTCGTCGGAAAAACATAAAAAAGATTTAATTCAACACTTGTTTGTCATACTCTTGTATTTTGATTATCCATTCACACTTTCATAAATCATTCAGAAGAACCAGAAACTCTTTGGGCTCTTCTTTTCTGAATTTCCCGGATAAGTAACAATATAACTATCAAGATTAAAACTGTCAGGATTGCAATTATCAGATACAGGTAAACCCTGCCTTTAAAAACAGAAGTCCTTTCAATAACTTCAAAATGTGCACTTGATGTTGCAACGCCGCCAGGATATACAAGTTCAAGACCAACAACATATGTGTCTATGGGAAGTTTTCCTGTATCAAAATCTCTTTTGAAATCCATCTGCTCTTCAACAAGAAGTGTCTCGCTCTTTGTCAAATAAGTTTTGCCGTTATAATCTTTGATGACATAATTCAGAGTCACGTCAAGCCTGTCTTTATCACCCATGGGAATAAGAGTAACTTTTGTTTTCAGGTCATCTCCCTGTTCTACAAGATAATCCGGATTTAAAACAACAATATTTGAATCAAACAAAAGTAATTTTGTCCTTATATTTAACGAAACAAGAACCTGGCGACCTCCAATAAATATCTTTCCTGTAAAAATCCCTGTCTGGCTCAAAGCAACAAAAACTATTTTCAATTGTCTTGATTCTCCTGGTCCAAGTTCAAAAGAAGTTTCTTCAAACATAACCATGTTATCAAGGTTTTGCTGACTAACACTCACGCTTCTTGCACTTGTCCCTAAATTTGTAACAGTTATAAAATACTCTTTGTTTGTATTTATGGCTAAATTTATATTAATTTCTGTCTGGTTCAAAACAATACCCAGTGAAACTCCTTCTCCACCTCCTCCGTCTCCTCCATCTCCTCCAGAATCGCCTGTTACAGGGACTTCATCAGCCACGCAAGTTCCGCCTGTGCAGGTGTAACCTGAACTGCATCCGCAATCAGCCGCGCAACTTGAACAATCCTCTTCTAAAGAATTACAAATTCCGTCACCGCAAAAAGAAAAGAAAAAACCTATTGACTGGCTATATGATGAAGAAGACACAGAACCTATTATATTATCCAAAACCATGCTTGTTTTATAATTTGTTGAAGACGCGTTGCCCCCGCTTGTAACAGCCGACCCTGAAATCCCATAATTTGTACTGCTCAGCTGAGCAAAAATCAAGGGAATAAATAATAAAACAAATACCAGCACCAACTTTTTTTTCATAAATAAACTAAAGAAAACTTATTTATAAAAGTTATTAAGTTTGTGCAGTTAGACATTCAACATTAATAATTTCAACAGTTTTATTATTTGCGGTCAAAGGTAATGCTCCACAAGGTTCTGCGATAATTGTTTCAACAATATTAATAAATGCCTGGGCATAACCATATTGAACCCCTTGCTGAAAAACAGAGACTTCTTTTTGGATTTTTGCCTGAGAATATACTCCAAAACCAATATAACCAACAGCTAAAACCAAAAGAATAACAACCGCTATTGAAAAAATCACTAACTTTTTATTTGACGCCATTTTTACCTCATTTAATTTTATATAATAACTTTTTTTAATTTATAAATTTATCCCCATTGATAATCAAATCAGAAAATATTGATTTTCTTTGGCATATTAACAATTTCCTCTGAAGCAGTTTCATCCTGTGAAAACCTGTCTGCCAAATCCTTAAGCCACTTTATTCTATCTTCTTCTATCTGAGAGTCAAGATTCTCATCTATCTTGCCAGGATAATCATACGAGTACTCAATCCATAAACTGCCAAGTTCATACTTAATAATTAATCTTTCATTAAACACCTCTGCTTTTGTCATTTCCATGGAAACATTTCCAAATTTATTAATAAGCACCTGTTTTTCCTGGTCACTCAAAACATCTGGCAAAACCCTTATTATTGATTCATTCAAAATAGTTTCATTTGCCAAATCCTTGTCAAATATTGATTTATTCAGAATAGTTTTATTTATCTCTTCATCCAAAACAGTTTCGTTGTTCTGCTTCTTAATCTCTTTCTTACTAACCAAACCCTCAGCTAAATCAACAGTTAATGAAATTATCTCCTCGCTGTTATAAACCAAACTTACAGTCATCTCTGGTTTATTGGCAGTAAAATTCAGCTCAGATAAATCAACAACAAGTTCATTTGCATAATCGCCGCCAGCATACTCCTCGCCAAAACCCTGCTCATACTCAACATAATCAGTAGTCACAACAATCTCATTGTTTTTAATGTTCATCTCAACATCCTTTGAAGACGAAATAATTTCTGCTTTCTGAGCTTCTCTCAAATTATAAACAAACGGCTTGTCTTTTGAAACCTCTCCCTCAATTTCAGTCTCAATCTTCATAGAAACTCTCCCGGTCAACTCCAAAAAGAAATTAAAAGAACTTCTGAACAATCTTGCTATAACATTTCCAGTAGGGGAATCTTCAGCTGCTGGTTCGTCTTTAGCTATTACATACAGAAGCATGGCTTTCCTTGCTCCACAGCCAATAGGTGAATATCTCTTTTTCGGTTCCAAGAAATTTCCAATCTCTTTCTTTATATCAGCGCATGAAGCCTTTGATTTTTTGGGGATATCTAATGTATTATATGGTTTCGGCATTTGAAACATAGTATCAATTATGTTCGATAGGTTTATAGGTCTATCTACTGTCGAGTAGCATGACCGAAAAGCACTTATATTCCCTTAATTTCACTTCAGACATGCCTTCACAAAACCAACAAAAAGCGGATGCGGGTTCAGTGGCGCTGACTTGAATTCAGGGTGCGCCTGGGTTGCTACAAAGAATTTGTGCGTCGGAAGCTCCATGAATTCCATGAGGCGCCTGTCTGGTGAACTGCCTGAAAACACAATACCATTCTCCTCAAGCTCCTCAATATACTTTGGGTTCACTTCGTACCTGTGGCGGTGGCGCTCGAAAACTTCGCCTGCGGAGTAGAGCTTGCTTACGATGGTTCCTTTTTTCAGCACCGCTAGGCAGGCGCCAAGGCGCATGGTTGCGCCGTATTTTTTGTTTTTTATGAGCTCTTTCTGCTCAGGGAGAATGTCTATTACCGGATACTCTGTTTGTGGGTTGACTTCTGTTGTGTGCGCGTCTTTCATATTGCAGACATTTCGTGCATATTCGACTACAGCAAGCTGCATTCCCAGGCAGAGGCCAAGGAAAGGCATGTTGTTTTCTCTCAAGTATTTTATGGCTGTGATCTTGCCTTCTATGCCGGAGCTGCCGAACCCGCCGGTTACTATGGCGCCGTCGAAGCCTTTAAGCACTGCTCCGGCCGATTCCTCTTCAAAGCGCGTGGACTGTATCTGCACAATCTTCGGCTTAACACCTTTGTGGGCGCATGCATGCTTTACTGCTTCAAGGACTGACAGGTAAACATCAGCATGCTCTGTTTTGCCGTGGGACACGTACTTGCCAATCAATGCGATTTTTAGTTCTTTTGTGGCATTTTTTAGCTTGTTTGAGTATTTTTTCCATTCTTTAAGGTCTATTTCGTCTTTTATGCCGAACTTTGACAGTATCTTCTCACCGAAGCCCTGTTTTTCAAATAGCAGGGGGAGAGTGTAAATGCTTTCCAGATCCGGGTTGTCAATAATGTACTCCTCATCGATAAAGCATCTTTTTGAGATGATCCAGCGACGGGGCTTGTCCACACCGATTTCAGATCTCACGACCACAAAGTCAGGGAATATGCCTACTTCGCGCAGCTTGGACATCGCATGCTGGGTCGGCTTGGTCTTGAGCTCGTTTACGTTTTTCAGGTACGGTAGGTAGGTCACCATCACGTTTATTGACGGGTATTCCCTGCTGAGCTCTCTTACTGCATGGAGAAAGACGAGATTCTCGATGTCGCCTGATGTGCCGCCGACTTCAACCAGTGTAAATTCATAACCGTTTGTACACTCAAGTATCCTTTTTTTGACCTCATTGACAATGTCTGGTATTACCTCAACATCGCGCCCGTTGTATTTTAGCTGGCGCTCTTTTTCAATTACCGAGAGATATACCTGGCCTGTTGTGATATTGTTTCTTTTTGGTATGTGCACATTGAGGAAGCGCTCGTAGTTGCCGAGATCCTGGTCAATCTCGCCGCCGTCGTCTGTCACATAGACTTCCCCGTGCTCAGTGGGGCGCATTGTCCCTGCATCCAGGTTTATGTAGGGGTCTATTTTTACTGCTGTCACTGAATAGCCGCCGGCTTTTAGGATGGAGCCGACAGAGGATGTGACTATCCCTTTCCCGAGTCCTGAAAGCACACCGCCGACTACGAATACGAATTTTGTTTTACTCTTTTTCGAAGAATTAGAGTTTTGTTTCATAATGTATTTACAGTGTGTAGACTTAATTTTATATATCATTGCCTGCTTCAATTAAGTTTTATATAATTTGCTTTTCTATGTTCTCTAATGCCAGACTACAAAGAAAAGATAATTTCTACATTGATGCATACTGCTGCCGGTGCAGGTGTGGGATGCATCTCGGAAAGCATTGTTATAGGCTATGGCGGGGGCATGGTTGCGTTTGTCGGGGCAATAGTACTCATACTCATGAACCAGATAGTGAAACTTGGGTTAAAGAAGCGGGAGTTTAACTGGTGGATGGCAAACGGCATCTGGCCGTATCTTGCGACGTGGTTCGCTGTGTGGGTTGTTGCGATCAATATTTGATGTGACCGCTTTTCTGTTCTAAATTGATGCATCAAAACTTTTATAAATAGATGAAGCAACAAAGTTTATTGAAAACAAAAATGATGGGGTGACAATATGTCAGAATATACTATAAAAGTCAAGGCGCCTGAAAAGATGGACCTTACAATTACGGGGAGCGAATCCCAGCAGCTTACACTGGATCCTAAGGAGTTTCAGCAGGTAACTGTAGATTACGACGGCGACACGCTGATATTCCAGGGGAAGAAAGTGAATGCTGTAGCGTCGCTCAGGTGCATTTCAGATGTGTTCTGGATGATACTCTCACTTACATCAAAAGGATTTACAATAGAGCCGAATGAACCAGCTGAAATACTGAAGAAGCTTAAGCTTAAATGAAATCATGGAAATTTATTGTGAGATTGGATAATTTCCAAGCTTTTCCATCGTAGCTCTATATTTTATATACGATGAAAAATGGAAGATGTTAGAAGATGATATGCAGGAACTGCAGGAGTGATATCGGGACCAAGGAGTGGAAATACTGCCCGTTCTGCGGCGAGAGTATCTTAAAGAAGCCAATGTATCAGATGGGCATGCAGGATGTGGCTGACAAGATGCTTTATGGGCTGCAGAAGCGCCTGATGAGGAAGCTGTTAGCTACGCTGGCAAGTGGTTTTGCCCGGGAGCAGAACTCTCCAGCGCGCGGGTTCTCTGTGAAAGTAATATCCGACCGCGGCCCTGCTGCACAGGGTACAGGACAGGCAGTCAGCACCCGGAAGAAAACTGACATAAACATGACAAAAAAAAGGCCAACTCCAAAGGAGACACTTGAGCCTGAGACAAGCATCATGAAACTGCCGGGCAAGTTGAGGGCAGATGTCTGTGTGCCCGGTGTGGAACATCTGGATGATATAGATGTCCTTGAGTTTGAGAATTCATGCGAAGTTCGCGCATACAGCGGCGACAAGTTATATTTCAAGATTATCCAGATACCTAAAGACTTAAACCTGTCTGGAAAAAGCCTGTCCGGCAAAACTCTTGTTCTTGAATTCATGCGCTGAAGACCAAGTAATCTTTATATACGATGGATACTATAAGTACTTATCATGAAAAAGGTCCTTATTATAATCTTTGTATTCTTGCTATGCTTCTCATTCTTAATAATCCCTGCCTTGGCTGACGACGACGATGATGACGATGATGACGACGATGATGACAGGAGAATAAGGAGAAGAGGACATTATTGGGACCATAAAAGCGGCATAACTGCAATCGACCCAACTGAATTGGGCGGTATCGTCACAACTCCGTTTGGAATAACAATTGAAGGCATTACCTTCATATACACAAACTACTCTGATTTTGTGCTGGTGCCAAGCGACGGTATTCCATCAATGGTTTTCATATTCAACAGGGGAAGCACAGAATCAACCCTGTATATTGATAATGACGCAAAAGAACTGCTTGATGATAAAAGGAGCAAAATCGAAATCATCGGAGTAAATTCACTCAAAATAGAAAAATCAGACCTTGAAAAAAGCGGGGAATCAGAACTATATAGTATAGAGGTTAAAGACAATAATGGCAAAAAGAACCTGAAAAACGTGTTTGACAATGAACTTGCGACCGGCAGCAAAATAATATATCCACAAATCACGAGTCCTAGCTCGAATACAAAGGGGTCCAAAGTAATAATAAAAGAATCGAAAGATATAGGCTTTTTTAGTATAAAAAGTATCAATGACTTCATGTTATGGATCAACCTGAGATTCAAT
>JAIWAJ010000071.1:0-7491 GCA_048634435.1 Methanosarcinales archaeon | reverse complement strand
AGAGGACAGTAACCCGTATAGCCTGGTAATTATTCCCGTATTTTTGGGACACAGGCAGCGGAATCTGCACAGTATTGCCCTCGCCGTATGCCTTCTCAGGCTCAGAATTAACAATAGCGCCCCAGAACACAGAATTATCAGGTAGCTCAATCTCAAGATATTTCCCGGTCTCTGAATTCACAACCTGGTAATTTGCCTTCACTATCGCAAACCCCCTTTTTGTCGGAAAAATATCGTAATTGGCACTATTGATATTTGTCGCAAGATGCTCCTTCTCTTTCAGTTTCTCCTTTTCAAAACTGATTGAATTCTGGGAGTTTCCAGTATATAAGCTGTCAAGATTATAGTCAGAAGGCACAAATCCTGATATCCTGCTCAAAAACCCTGCTTCATATTTCGTTATCCTCTTGAATGTAGACTGCACATTATCAAGCTTATAATTTTCTGACGAATAAAGCGCAACATTATAATCCACACCTCCTGCATTTTCAAATACAGGCATAGAATTGACAGCATCCAAGGACAGGGTAAACTCCATGTCAGAAATCCTGAACGACTTTGCCGGAGTATTCTTCCTGACAACAAGCGGGCTTTCAGAAACAACCTCAAACTCATTATCATCAAACGAGCTGAACTCAACCCCGGCAGGCAGAGTTATATCTACGCTATTTATAAGCTCATCAGCACTCACATCGCAGAACAGCTTCATCTTATTCAGGGAACCTGCAAGCACGAGCGCATCACACTTAACGTCAATCTCCGCATCATTATTCACGGTCCCATAAGACACGCGCACAGTCTTTGCATATTTATCTGTAAAGAGCCAGTCAACGCTCTTATCTGTCTTATGCATCGCAGCCGGGCTTATGCCGCTCATAACAACGTTGTCAAATTTGAAACTAACTTTCACATAAACCTTATCAACACCTGAAGGCAAAGATGAAGTGAAAGTATTTACTGCACCAACACCCTCGCCGCGCACTTGTATCCTGTAATTCCTGTCTTTCACAACAGCATATTTGAGCACATTCCCCTCAATATAATTGCTCTCACCAACAGTAATCCACGTCTTGCCTGAATCCTCAGACACTTTCACGCTTTTTATCACAAAATTTGGTCCAAGCTCAATATACGCAGTGCTGTCATCCATACCCAGAGCTTCAATGGTCTCAAAAATTTTATAGCTCCCGTCCGGGTAGATATCCACTTCCCTGTTATATGTTTTATAGTGGAACTGGCTGTAGCTGTAAACTGACTGCGCAAGAATGCCGACAACCAGCACAAGCGCAATAATCACTCTTCTGTCCATCTGAATCACCCTACCGCACAATGCTCGCTTTTTGCGCAGCACCCACCATCATATCCTCCATGATGAAACCCGAATGAGGCGCAGCGCCAGCAATGTTGAAGAATATGTCCACAAACTGTACCATCACAAAAAGTATGATTAATGCGGAGATTATCATTGCTAAAATAGCAGTTCCTTCCTGTGCGCTTCCAAGAATCCTGAACGTCTTCACAAGGTATACCACACCTGCAATTATCGAAATAAAGACTGTCAGTGAATGGATGACAGCAGGAGAATGGCCCGTATATGTATAAAGAATATTCAAAGGCAGGATTGCAATAGCTACAAGCATGACAACTGCAAATGTGATTGAAAGCGATGACACAAGATCCTTTGGACCCATCTTTATTCCAAATACCTTAATTATAATGTATAGTGTAATGTAGGGAACCAGCCCTGTCAAAAAAATAGTTGCCGGGAACTTGATAAGATACCACGCAGCACTTGATGCGCCCCCGCCCAGGAAGCCATAAATAAAACCATAAACCGCTGAAAAAAATAACGCAGCGCCAAGAAACATCTTCGCATCACCCGGGTTCTTCTTGACATTTTTGATAGTATCATCTGCAGACTCAAACAAGCCCAGAACCGTATTCACAAAACCCATAACATATCACCTTTCCATCCTGTTTTTACTATATTCAATGTTTAATATTCAACATATTCAGTATTTAGCCAGCCATCCCAACCATCTGAAGCTGGCAACAGCGCCCAATTGAATACTATGACAAATACTATGACAGTAACCCATATATAAAGTTTTTAATAATGTTCGAAATACTACGGTATCGACCGAAAGAAGGAGGAGCGCATTAAAGCCGCGTGATTTAAACAGGGCCCAAAAAAGTGCGCTCAGTCAGGATGGCGCATAAGGCGCGAAAAAATAAATATAACTACCAAATTGGTAGATATTGGTAGATAATCGGTAGTTATTATTTGTTTGATAAAGATGGTCTTCTGAATAGCTTTGAATAGCGATATTGAGAATAAAGATATTTATTCACACTTCCTCAACATCATTGCCTACAATCTCAAGCTCACCTGAAAACTTGCTCAGCCTAACCCTTCCGTCAATCTTAAACCTCTTGGACACGATTTTCCCGGTAATATCACTTGCCTCTTTATCCTGGAGCTCATCTGCAATCTTGCCTGCGCTCATCCCAAGCAGAGTCTCAGCAGCCTCCCTGAAAAAGACAGCATTAACCGAGCGCTTTCCATCATCCACAAGGCACGACACAATAAGCATCTTATCCGGCGCAACTTTTCCATGCACACTGCACTCGCCTGAGAAAAGCCTCTCCCTGCACTCAGGGCAAAACTCATACACCAGCGCCCGGTCATTCACCTCGACAACAGTTGCGCTGACAGAAACCATATCACCTTCGCTGATATCCTCAAGACTGGTCTTCCTGCTCAGGGCTTCAATCTCAATTTTCTTGTCAGCCTTCTTAAAGCTCCCGCCTCTTCCAAGCCTGACCTCTGGATTGCCTTGATTGTCATTCATAATCCAGGGGTTCTCAATAAGAATCACATCATCTTCCTTCAAATCAGAAATTTTCGAAACCTCGTCATTCCAAAACGACATCCTGATTCTCCCTGTCTCATCACCAAGAAGGACATTCTGGACCTTGCCCTCACCCTTCTCAGTCTTGAACTCATTCACTGGATATAGAGAAAGAACCTTAGCAAAAAAAGAAACATTGCCCATCTGCGCCTCAAGCTCATTAATCTTAAGCTCCCGGGAGGGAGTTTTCATGTTCATATCAACATTATTTTCCCGCGCAACAACAAGCGCCGCCCCTGTTTTAGAAACCAATCCCCCCAGCTCCTCAACCTTCTTGTCAATCAGCGCATCAACTTCCTTCTTACTAAGCGAAGAACCCTCGACAATCTTCTCAACAATCTCATCCAAAGACAACATAAACCATTAATTTAGCAGGAACACTTTAATTTTTATCCCTCTCAAGCAGTTTCCCGACACCTTTCACATGCCCTGCACCCATCACAGCCACAACATTCTCAAACTCAGAACCAAGCTCCTTAAGGCGCTTCGCCATAACCTTATTCCTCTCCACAACAAGAACCTCATGAACCGCAGGAAGATGCTTCTCAAGCTCACCCATTGCATATTCTATAAACTCATCCTCAGGCACTTTATTGAGATCTATCTCTTTGGGCATTGCAAGCCCTTTTACAGGAATCCCGATAAGCCCGATAACCATATAGAAAAGAAGCTTCAGCTGACCAAAGACCCCCAGTTTCCGCATTAGCCTCGAAAGAGTCACGTTGATATCCTGGTCAATAAAGGCAACTTTCGCTCCCACCTTGGAAGCTGTCTCGCATGCCTCAAGCATCTCCTGGCCCGGCAAAATATTAGTCTCCTTTGACAGCTCTTTCTGCACATGGCGAAGAAGCAGAAATATCGCCTTCTGCAAAAGAGGCATCTTAATCTTTCCTTTCTCCTCCTTGGTTTTCAGCGCCATATACCTGTTAACATCAAGCTCGACAGCAACGCAATCCGGGTTCTTCTCAATGATAGTATTCTTCACCTTCTCGAGGCTCTCCCCCGCGATATGCGAAGTGCCAACAATAAAAATCGTCATAATAACATTATTCACACATTAGGTTATTTATAATCTTTGCGGTATTGATGCCTGAAAAGCAGGCAAAATCCCAAAACTTAAGTGGAAACTATCATAACATAGGTTACACTTTTTCTATCAATACATAGGTTACAGTTCAAGTTTCCACCTACGCTCTTGATGCTCTGTCACAGAGAATTAATATTCTTTAACTAAACTGGAGTATCCCAATGCCTTAGACATTTCATTATCGTCTACTACAAATCCATTTTCTTCAAGTTGTTGTTGCAACTTCAGAGGATCGTAATCCAACTGACCACGAACATTAATTAAATCGCGATGATCCTTTATTCCATGGATCTCTGTATCAAGAGACGCAATATACTGGCAAAATACATCTTCAAGCCCCAAACGCTCAAAAATGTCTGTTATACCTCCCTCAATACTGTATTTTTCTTTAAGAGTCTCTACAATGTCTCCTTTTTTGCGCATGAAGTCTATTTTAATCTCCCTGCCTTGAACAGCAGAATCATCATCCTGACGGATACTAACGTACGTTTCGTCAACGTCATAGTATTCACTAATTGTATCGATAACTCCAATGAGGATTCTATCCTTCAAGTCACACGTGAACTGCTCTCGTTTTGACATTTTATTCACCTATAATTTATATTTATAATAAAATAGTAAATATGCCCAGAGTTATAAATCTTTCGGTAGTTCACCACTTTAAAGATGCAACCTAGTAACGACGCATGCCTTATAAAAAACGCTCGCCTGCCAACTTTCTCGTTTCATTCGAACTTTTCCTTTCAGAAAAAGGCAACTAACACGGGCTTTAAGATTCGCTATCACTCATCCAAATTTTCTGCCTCGCAGAAAACTTCTCAAAGCCCTATATGTTATACTCCCTACGCGCGAATTCTGGCTTTTTACACAAATTCCCTGCTTAAATAATAAATATAAATACTTTTCAAATCCAATAAGCAGGATGGAAACCAAAGAAATAACATTGGAAGAACTAGACACCGAAAAGTTCATAGAAGAAAAAGTGAAAGAGATATCTTCAGCTGTTGGCGACGGTTTAGCCGTCAACGCATTATCAGGCGGCGTCGACTCATCAGCAGTTACCATGCTGGCGCACAAGACCCTTGGCAGCAGGCTAAAAACATATTTTATCAACAATGGCATAATGAGGCAGGGAGAACCGGAACATATTGTCTCATTGTTCAGAAGTTTGGGCGTAAATGTGGAATTGATTGATGCTCAAAGCGAATTCTTTGATGCATTCAAAGGCATCACAGACCCTGAAGAAAAAAGAGAAGCAGTCACACAGACTTTCTACAAAAATGTTTTTGGCAGGTTGGTAAAAGAAAGCGGCGCAAAATACCTTTTCCAGGGCACAATCCTGACTGACGTGGATGAGACAATTGCAGGGATAAAGAGGCAGCACAATGTTTTTGAGCAGCTGGGCATTGACCCGCAGGCGGAATTTGGATACAGGATACTTGAACCTCTGGTACAGCTTCGAAAACCTGCAGTAAGGGAAGTTGCAAAGGCCCTCGGACTGCCGCAGGAAACATATAGCAGGCCGCCCTTTCCAGGCCCTGCCTTGGCAGCAAGGGTAATCGGAGAAGTCACAAGAGAAAGGATAGAGACTGTAAGAAAAGCCACAAAGATTGTTGAGGATGAATTAAAGGATTCCGGGGCATTCCAGTATCTGGCAATACTCCATGAAGACAAAGTTACAGGAATGAGAGACAATAAAAGGGACTTTGGCCATCAGATAGAGGTAAGATGCTGGGAAAGCACAGACGCAAGAACAGGAACCCCGACAAGGCTGTCTTTTGATGTTTTAGAACGATTAGCAGAAAGAATAACAGAAGAAGTCCCCGGCGTTGTAAGCGTCACCTACAACATAACCAAAAAGCCGCCTTCAACCATTGAGGCTGTTTAGCTGGCTTCAGCGTAGTCTTTAAGACCTTCTTTTTGCGCCATTTCAAGTAGAATTGGGAGGTTTACGACTTTGATTTTACCAAATGGATCCCTCTCTTGATTAAAGGGATTCTCACTCTCAGGTTCCCATACAAATCGACAACGTTTTACACCCATCCCATTATTAAAACTATAGAGATGAAGTACGTCTAGGAGTTCCGGGTCATCATAAGGTCTTCTTCCTCTGATTCTATCAACCTCTGATAACCATTCATTTATAGAATCTTCCAGATTAAATGACCCTCTAGAGCTTCTCAAAGCACTCCAACAATACTGCATATTATCCACTCCCATGTGTGATGTGCATACACACAAGCTATAACCTCAATTCAGCAGCGAATTATTTAAATGTTTGCCTATTGCCGAGTAATAATTTCAATATTATCAGCATTACAGCGCAACCACAACAAAAGCATTTAAAATTGTTATCCAAAAGTGTCTTGGTGAAGAAAAGTGCTAAAAACTTCCTTTCTTGGAATAAAACTCAAAAATCCCCTTGTTCTCAGTGCAGGCATTCTCGGCGTGTCCTCGTCAACCATGATTCGCACATACAATAGCGGCGCAGCCGCAGTAACAACAAAATCAATTAGCCTTGCCCCAAAGCAGGGCCACAAAAACCCCACAGTCATCGCATATGAAGCAGGACTGATGAACGCAGTCGGCCTCTCAAACCCGGGGATAGACGCATTCACAGAAGAAATCAAAAGAACCAAACAAAAAAACATCCCCCTGATTCTAAACACAATCGGCGACACCCCTGATGAGATGGCACAAGTAGCCAAAAAAGGTGAATTAGCAGGCGCTGACATAATCGAGCTAAACCCCTCATGCCCGAACGTAGACCACGAAAAACCATACGCATCTGACCCGAAACTCCTGAAAGAACTGATAACAGAAGTAAAAAAGCAGGTAAAAATCCCTGTAATAGTAAAACTCTCACCTAATGTTGAAGACATCAAAACAATAGCAAAAGCCGCAGAACAGGCAGGCGCCGATGGCATAACCGCAATAAACACTGTGGGTCCCGGCATGCTCATAGACATCGCATCAAAAAAGCCGGTCCTCGACTTCAGGACAGGCGGAATAAGCGGCCCTGCCATACGCCCCATCGCAGTGCGCTGCGTATATGACATCTACGAGACAGTAAAAATCCCGATAATCGGCGTCGGCGGCATAACAGGCGCAAGAGATGCAATCGAGATGATGATGGCAGGCGCAGCACTCGCAGGCATCGGCTCAGCCATATATTATCATGATATCCCCATCTTCAAAAAAATCGAAAAAGACATGGAAAAATGGCTAAAAGAGAACAGGTACAAAGATGTCAAAGAACTAATTGGTGCAGCCCATGAGCAATAAGACAGACTATCCTGTAGGAACAAAGATAATAGACATTATCACAGAAAGCCAAGATGTAAAAACATTCATCCTCGACAAGAAAATAAGCGCAAAACCAGGCCAGTTTGTGATGGCTTGGATACCCGGGATAGACGAGAAGCCCTTTACAATAACCCGGGCAGGCAAAAGCCTTGAAATAACCGCAAAAAAGAAAGGAAAAGCAACAAG
>JAIWAJ010000070.1:0-7510 GCA_048634435.1 Methanosarcinales archaeon | reverse complement strand
CGCTCCTATACATCTCATAAAGCCCGGTCCCCTCAATCACAAGCACAGGATATATTTTCAGCATATCCGGCCTGAATTCCGGGTCTTTAAAAAGCTCATCAAACATCTTAAGATCCTCACCTTCATCCTGGAACAAGCCAGGCATCATATGATAGACTACCTTAAGTGCAGAATCTTTCAGCGCCCTCGTCGCATCCCTGACATCCTGGACAGAATGCCCCCGATTGACTTTTCTGTA
This sequence comes from Methanosarcinales archaeon, assembly GCA_048634435.1. Taxonomy (GTDB): domain Archaea; phylum EX4484-52; class EX4484-52; order EX4484-52; family B79-G9; genus B79-G9. The sequence continues at coordinate 7,272 of JAIWAJ010000070.1, read as the reverse complement.
TATCTCATCACTCAGCGTCTGGACACCAACCTCGACTCTTGTCGTGCCAAGCTCCAGCATCCGGTCAATATGCGGCTGTGTGCAGTAATCCGGCCGCGTCTCTATTGTGAGGCCGACGCAGCGCGACTTTGCAGTCTCATTTAACTTCTGCGCTTTCACCAACGTAGCTGACTCATCGCAGTTGAGAGCATCAAAACACCTCTTCACAAACCACCTCTGGTACCTTCTGCTGCACGACGGAAACGTGCCCCCCATAACAATCAACTCAATCTTATCAACCGCATGGCCGATCGCCTTAAGCTGTTTCACACGATTGCAAACCTGCTTGCAAGGGTCATAATCAAACATCCTTGCCCGCCTTGCCGCAGGCTCAAGCCCTGTATATGACTTCGGCGCATTTTCACCCTGCGGGCAGTAGATGCACTTCCCGGGACACGACGCCGGCTTTGACATCACAGCCACGACAGACACCCCTGATATGGACCGCACTGGCTTCTTCACAAGAAGCCGGACTTTTTCTTTCTCATGTTTCTTGGCATAAAAAAGAATCTCAGAATTCTTCAGGATGCGCACAAGATTATATTTTTTCGACAATCTGCGCTTTTCATAATCCAGCTTTCTCCCTGACACTATCTTCGCGGCTGCAATGCGCTCTATGAGATCCCTTGAAATCTCTTTCACTTTCTCTTCTTCAGTCTTCATGATATCCTCTTCCACCAGTGATAGGTTCATCAAATAGATATTTAAAATTATACTGCCACCAACACGTATGGACTCAATTTCGGAAATGTTTGAAGAAGAGAACATTGATTTTCTGGCGCTGGCACTTGAAGTTGAAGCTGCGATGTAAGGAAGCGCAGTACTTTTTCTTGCTTTTTACTCTACGCTCTAATACAGCAAGGCAATAGAACTTAATCCTGATTTTGCAGACGCATATTACGGGAGAGGCTACACTCTCCTGAAAAAAGGTGAATATGACCACGGCTGGGCAGATTCTGACAAGGCGATTGCGCTCAACAATTGAACATCTCAAGCCAAAATCTTAAAATGAGATAAAGCAACAATATTCCGGCGATTGCGCTTGAAGCTGAAGTGCACTTTCTATTACAGAATATTGATTTACCGATAAGTATTATAAATATGATAGAACAAGATACTTATATGCTAACCAAGCCAACAATAAAAAAACAATTTGCAAAAGACTGGAAAAAGCATTATCAGGTTGAACTCTTCAAAGAAAAAGGATTCATGAGAAAAACATGCCCCCAGTGCAAAAAAAACTTCTGGACACTCGATCCAGAAAGAGTCAAATGCGCCGACCCGCCCTGCCAGAAATATGACTTCATTGACAACACCATTACCAGAAAAAAGTGGGACTACATTGGGATGTGGAAAGAATTCGAGAAATTCTTCAAAAAAGAAGGACATGCATCAATACCGAGGTATCCTGTTGTTGACCGCTGGAGACCGGATCTTTATTTTACTATTGCTTCTATTCAGGATTTCCAGAGGATCGAGAACGGGAATATGACCTTTGAATATCCTGCAAACCCCCTTATAGTGCCGCAGGTGTGCCTGAGGTTTCCTGACATCCCAAACGTGGGGATTACAGGGAGGCACCTGACTTCGTTTGTCATGGGAGGGCAGCATGCTTTTGGATATCCTGAAGAGGGGTATTTCAAGGACAGGTGCATTGAGCTTAATTTTAGGTTTCTTAATGGGGTTATGGGCATACCTGGAGAAGAGCTTGTTTATGTGGAGGATGTCTGGGCAATGCCTGATTTCTCTGCATTCGGCCCGTCCATAGAAACGCTTTCGCGCGGCCTTGAACTTGTCAACTCCGTTTTCATGCAGTTCCAGTCACGGGACAAAAAAACATACAATGACCTCCCTCTCAAAGTGATAGACGTAGGATGGGGCCACGAAAGGCTCGTATGGTTCTCAAACGGAACCCCGGCAGCGTATGATTCTCTCTTCGGCCCGGTCACACCCAGGATGAAAAAGCTTTCCGGTATCGACATTGACGAAGGCATCTTCAGGAGATACTCAATCATCGCAGGCAACCTCGACATGGACGAAGTGCCGGACATAGAAAAAGCAAGACTCGACGCTGCAAAAGCAGTCGGGATTAGTGTTCCGCAGATGATGAAAACTGTTGAGCCGATGCAGGCGCTTTATGCTGTTGCGGATCATGCGCGGACTTTGCTTTTTGCGATTTCTGATGGCGGGATACCGTCTAATGTCGGGGGCGGCTATAATCTACGGGCGGTTCTTAGGCGGGCGCTTAATTTCATTGACAGGTACAATTTTGATTTTAGTCTCCATGATGTAGCATCATGGCATGCTGATTATCTCAAGCCGATGTTCCCGGAACTTGTAGAGAATATTGATAATGTGGAAAAGATCATGAGCATGGAAGAAGAGAAATACAAAAAAACAATGCAGCGCTCAAGAAGGATCGTGGCGAACCTGCTCAAAAATACACAGAAATTCTCAGATAGCAAGCTTACAGAACTCTACGAGTCGCACGGCATCACCCCGGAACTCATTGAAAAAGTCGGGGCTGACGTCTCTGTCGACGTCCACATCCCGGGCGACTTTTACCTGAAAGTCACGCGCAGGCACGAGTCAGGGGATCGCAAAACAAAGAAACTTGATGTCAACGTCTCCGGCCTCAGTACTACAAAACCACTATACTATGAATCTGCAAGCCATGGCTTCACTGCAAAAGTGCTCCGTATCATCCAGGGCAAATGGATAATCCTTGACAGGACCGCCTTCTATCCAACCGGCGGCGGCCAGGACCATGATACAGGGACACTGGACAACACCGCAGTCCTCGACGTGGTCAAGGTTGATGGTGTAATCCTGCACAAGGTCAACGACGCATCAGGTTTTAAAGCAGGCTCCGGCATCCGCGGGCAGATTGATGCAGAAAGGAGAAAGACACTCACGCAGCTGCACACCGGCACCCACGTGCTCGGCGGGGCATTGAGGCAGGTTCTCGGGCCGCACGTGTGGCAGGCAGGAGCGCACAAATCCGTATCAGGCGCAAGGCTGGACATCACGCACTACGACAATCTGACAGATGCTGAGATAAAAAAAGTCGAAAAGGCAGCCAACAGCATTATTGCGCGCGACATTAAGGTCGACATCAGAAACATGGAGCGGAGTGTCGCAGAAAGCAAATACGGCTTTATTATCTACCAGGGCGGCGGCAGCCCCGGCAAAATAGTAAGGATAATCAGGATAGGCACCCACGATATTGAAGCATGCGGCGGCACCCACGTCAGCTCAACAGGGGACATCGGACCAGTTAAGATCACAAGAACCCGGAAAATACAGGACGGGGTCACAAGAGTTGAATTTGTTGCAGGCAACCTCACGCAGAACATGAAATCAGGAACAGACAAGCTTGAAAAAGAGATAACAAAAGAGCTTGGAATAGATGATCTCTCTGATGCGCCCTCTTCTGCCCTGGCACTCTTTAGTGAATGGAAAAAGCTTCGGAAAATTCGCGGGCAGCTAGCTTACTTTGCAAAAGCGAACAACAAAGAAGGCATCGAAAAGATGCGCGAAGCATATAAAACAATAAAAGACGAAACCACAGGAAAAGACGCAACTAAAGCATCGGAGCATGACGAAGCCATTCTCAAAGTTGCAGAGACATTGAAAGTCCAGAAAGACCACATCATCAATACCCTGAAAAGATTCAAAAAAGAAATCAATATGTCTAAGAGCGAGATTGAGAAAAACCTCTCACAGTGATGAGCCGACATTTGTTATAGTCACAGTAGACGTTGTATAATATTTGTATTCAGCAGTTGCTCTTACCATGTATGTGCGCCTGGGAGCATCTGCCTCCGGTGTATCATACAGGCAAAATAGTGCACCTTTCCCCCTTGTAAGTGTAACTGTACCTTTACTTGTCTCTCCAGTACCTATGTAGATAACTGCACCGTTTCCACCTGTCTCTCCAGCACCGGTGTCGTACTTACATTCAATGTCAGTCTTTCCATCAACTGTAACCGCAAGAGTTATCTTATGTCTGTCTTCTGTCCCTGTGTCTATATTACACGAAGTTCCGCGAAGTATAGGATAGCCATTGCCGACATCAGTCACTCTCAGGATAACCGGTATCTTCCTGCCAGCCACCCTGTTGTTCTCAACCTCGACAGAAATATGTATCGGCCCTCCTGCATTGACACTGTCTTTTCTCGAGCCAGCGGCACTGGTTGCACGAAGCTCATTTTTCGACACAACTTCAATCTGTGAAATCACTTCAGTGGCATAAGGATAGCACAAACTCACATGAAATTCAGTTGGAACTTCTATACCCTTATTAACCGCAGCGGGGGAGAATTCAAGATCAAAAGACTGCCTCCCACCGGGCGTGCCCAAAGATGGATTTGGAGGCGGTAAAGCATCCGATGAAACTGATGCAGAGACATATCCTTCTGCTGATGTTGCAGTTTCGGGGTTTGGTGTTTTGAGTCCCCATCCGCCACTACTACTGATTTTCGGACCATAGACATACACTTTGACTCCCTCTTCAGGTATTTCCTTGCCTCCGGCATTCACGACATCAAACATAAGAGTTGCTGTATCACCTGTATAGACTTTTGGCATATCAAATGATAAATCCTGCACCACAGTGCCGGCATTGGAATTAAAGCCACCAGACTGCTGCGGGCACCCCGATGCCAAAAGCAGCACCATAACCATAAGAAGCATTTTTATGTCCATTTTTACACCACAGCACTTATATCATGTAGTCATTCCATTAATATAAATATTCCCAAGAACCAGAAATCCTATAGTAATATATGATTTCTATTCAGAATTTTTCATCTCAATCGCTTAAAATGTTAACTAAGTGATGACCCTATGTTTGTTACTGTTGCGGTGGATATTGTGTAATATTTGTATTCCGCTTTTGCTTTTACCATGTATGTGTGTCGTGGCGCGTCAGACGTACTGCCTGGTGTGAATTTGCAGAATAATGCCCCTGTTTCTTTTCTTAGCCTCACTTCGTTGCTGTTTTTGCTGGTACCAGAGCCGCCGCAATCGACCTTATCACTACCAAATCCGTCTACGGTGACAGTTATGGTTACTCTGTCTCTCTTATTTTTTTCTAGGTCCACAGTGCATGCTTCTGTTTTCAAACTCGGATAGCCACCATCTACGTCATTTATTTTAAATACAAGCGGGATACTGCTGCCGGGTCTTATGCCAGTGCCTCCTTGGAGGATAATGTGTATGGGGCCTCCTGCGTTGACCGTGTCTTTTCTTGAACCGCTAAACCCGGTTGCACGAAGCTCATTCTTTGATGTCACTTCGACCTGTGTCAGTGTTTCTGTGTTGTACGGGTAACACAAGCTTACATAAAACATGGTGGGGATTTCCATGCCGTCGAGAACTTTAGCGGGTGTGAGCTCGAATTCAAATGATCGTCTTCCCCCAGGTGTACCCAAAGACGGGTCTGGGGGTGGTAGCTCAGTCCCTGAAATGGAATCTGTAATATAACCGTTTGCTGGCGTGACCGTATTTGGTTGGGAGCTTTCAAGTTTCCAAACATCCTCGTGTCCGCCCTTTGGTCCTATTGTCGGACCGTAGACGTATATCTGGATACTATCGCCTGTTTCTATTTTCTTGCCGCCAACGTTTACCATGTCGAACATAAGACTTGTTGTCTCGTCATCGTACACTTTAGGTATGTCGAATGATAAGTCCTGTGTTACAATGCCTGCGTTTGGGTTGAAGTCGATAGAAGATTGCGGGCATGCAGATATAGCAACTACCATCGTCAGCAAAACAACCAGTATTTTTTTATCCATTAATTTACACCGAGTGTGTATATATAATAACTTGCTTGTAATTATTTGTGGGAATACATATATATAAATTTGGTTTTGGAATGGAACGCCCAGTACTCATGAGCCTAAATTTAGATGTATGACCTGAGAAACATGACTGCCTTTATTCTTGCGCTGAGGGGCATCCTCACCCCGAAAGATGATTTTATAAGCCCAAAGACATCATTTTTCCTATAAGCTTCTTCCGCAAAATGCATATTTGCATATGTTGTAGAAACCCTAAGGCCTGCGTTATCATGGTGACCCTCGGTTATTATGGCTTGTCCTGAGTCAGTTATTTCTATTGTGTATTCGTGTACACATGTGTTCTCTTTTACTGTTAAGCTGATTGTCCGGTAGTTGTTGTTTTCTGTGAATCTGAAAATCTTTTTACTGACGTTAGTTTCGTTGTAGCGCTCGATTATGTTGTCGAGTCCGGTGTTAGGCGCACATATTTCCTGAGCCGGCTGTTTTTCGATGAATTTGAATATGCTAAAACCAAATGCGTGCGCATGCGGGATTAAGAAGGTTATGACTATCAGAAGTGTAATTATCTTTCCAATTGTTTTCATATGTTATTATTGCCTGTTCAGAAATAAAAGTGTTTTGTCTGAAACGACTTTGTGTAAAAAGTCAGAATTCGAGCGCAGGGAGTCAATATGTGCGAAGCGCCCCCCCAGCTCTTTTTTGTTTCTAAAGTGAAAATTTAATTGCGTATAACATATGGCATTTTGAAGTCTTGCAAGTCCCCTTCACCAATTGAACCGAAAGGTCAGAGCCTCGAAGAGGCGAAGAAGTAAATTTGGAGTCATTTAAGGATCATTAACACTATTTATTAACAATGTATGTGAATGTAATAGCCAATATAGAATAGATGCCTAACGGAATTAAGTACCAAAGATATCTCCTCTTTTCTCTGGTGAATAATACAAAATATGGTAGATTGAGTGCCAGAAAAGATAATAAAAATAGAAGATATATATTTATTGTGATATCAATGCCACCAATCATTCCTTTTTCTCCGGACATGTTTGGCATGTTCTGTTCTATTGATTCCAGTGTTGTCTTTAAACCTTTGAGCATTTCGGTTATTAGCACGCCAAAGCTGCCAATTACTGCAAGTATGCAACTTACTATAACTGATATAGTTAAATATGTTTCTTCACTTGCAGAAAGTTTTGACAAAGAGAACTTAGATATATATCCTGTTCCAATAGAAAGTACTATAAAATAAAGATATACGGCTATCTCCGAAAAAGTTATGCCTAATAAAATCTCTAAAAAATAAGTTGTTTGCAGGATTACTACAGCAAAATACAGAACAAATGTTAAAATCAATAAAATTGTATATATTATTTATAGGAATTTTAATATCATTATTTTCTAGTGGTGCTTCTTGTTTTTGGAATCATACAAA
>JAIWAJ010000069.1:0-7526 GCA_048634435.1 Methanosarcinales archaeon | reverse complement strand
TTTTTTGTATGGGATATTTTTGCGCGTTTTGTTACCAGTTCTTCGAGGGTCTTGTCATCTATCTCGCCCCATGTTATGTAGTCTTTTGCTTTTTTGAGCATGCCTTGGTTTGCGTCGGTCTGTGGTATGATTATGCAGTGGTTGGGCTTGTTGAGGCGCAGCATGTGCAGTGTGTCTTCTATTTCTTTCCTGAGGTTTGCTGTTCCCCGGATTCTTATTACTGCGTACATTTTTGTGACCTTCTATTTTTTGGCTTTTGTTTTGCCTTCTTTTTCTTCAGCCTTTGGTTCTTCTTTGGTTTCTGGTGGTGGTTCTGGTTTGAGTTTCTCTTTTTCTTCTGAGTTTTCTTCTTTTACAGGTTCTTCTGCTTTTTCTTCCTTTGGCTCAACTTTCTTTTCTTCGGTCTTGGGTTCTTCTTTTACTTCCTGTTTTGGCTCTTCTTCTGCTTCTTTTTCGGGTTGGGTTATTGTTGTGTCCGGGCCCTCAAGCATTCCTGTTGTTTTTATTGAATCTGGTGTTGTTTTCATTCTGTTCAGGTTTTTTAGTGCACTGAAGTTTGCCATTATGAAGTTTATCCTTGTGTCTGTCTGCCCTCTTGATTTTGCCCACAGGTCGCGGATGCCTGACAGTCTCATCAGTTTTTTGATTTCCGGTGCCACGCACAGGTTGATCCCGCGGGGGGCAGGTATTAGCTGTACTAAGACGGAACCTACTTTTCCGCGTGTTTTGAATGGTATTGAGTGCGCGCCTTTGCATTCGCATTCCCATGAGCCGCAGCCGCGCCTTATCGGGATTATGTTGAGCTTTGCCTGTGTCGAGGCTTTTGTGATTGCGCTTAGCGCATCTTTGCCGGTGGCGTAGCCGATGCCCAAGAGGCCGTTTTTGTTGCCTACTGCAACGAGCGCATGAAGTGTTCTTTTCCTGCCTGACTGGTGCATGCGGGTTGTAATTCTCAAGGGAGTTCTTTTTTTGCCGCCACCTTTGCCTGGCATCCCGCCAATGAAGATTATCTCGTCTTCAAGGTTGGGTACGAGGAAGTCTATGATTCCTGACTCTTTTATGACGTAATTTTTTTTGAATATTTCTTCTATTGATGTTATTTCCCCACTCATTACTTTTTTGCCGAGGCTTGTTTTCGGTGTCCATGATTCAATTGGTCTTTGTCTTTTGTTTCTTTCCATGTTTTTAGGTCTTTGTCTTCTGTTTCTTTCCATGTTTTTCACTCTGTTCTATTATTTTTTGTTTTCTTTCTCTTTTTTTGCTTTCGGGTTTGTTTTTTCCGGGGCCTTGTCTTTTTTGTCTTGTTTTTTTGCTGTAGTTTTGGATGCGGCCTTTTTGTGTTTTGCGTGCGGTTCGTTCTTGGGTTTCTGTTCGCTTTTTTTTGCTTTGAGTATGTTTTCTTTGACTTTTTGGAATTCCTGTGCAGCATCTTTTTTTAGGTGTGTACCTGTGATTCTTTCTTCGCCCGGGAGCATCTTCTCGTCATGCGATATTTTTATGCCGCTGTCAATGATTCCTTTTACAGCTGCGAAGATGCGCCCTTTTTTGTGGGCTGTGTGCAGGCCAAGGTCGATGATTGCGCTTTTTATTTTTTTGTCTGTGGCTCTTTTTGCAGAGAGCAGGCCTGTTAAGTATGCTGAGGGTATGTTTTTTTGCGATTGTGTCCAGCCGAATGAGGCGAGTTCTTTCGAGGTTGCCTGCGATACGGTTTCGTCTCCTTCTGGCTTGTATTTGATTGTCTGGATGATTATTTGTTTGTTTGTGATTCTTATGGCTATGCGCGGCTCTTTTGAGAGGAGGAAGTCGTATCTTTTATTGTAGTTTGTTTTGCCGTTTCTTCGTCTTTTGAAGCTTAGTCTGTATCTTGCATCCATATTATCACGTTGTGTCTATGATCTCATTTTCCTGATGTGCAGATGTATGCCTGCTTTGTCTTTGAAGACGCCGGCACTTGATTTTACGTAGAGGTGCCTGTATTCACGTGTTGTTATTTTGTCTTTTGATTTGAGGGTTTTGAGTTCTTTTCTTTGTGCACGGATTTTTTTTATCCATGCTTTTTTAGACGGTACTCTTGCTGTTTTTGTTCCTTTTCTTTTGCCGTATCCTTTCATCTGGCCTTTTTTTTTCTGTTCTTTTATTTTTTTTGATCTTGAGGTGCTTGTACCAACGATTGGTCTTGCTGTTATTGTACCTTCGCTTATGAGCTTTCTGAGGTCGTTCTTTGTTATGGCTTCCTGTACGCTGCTGGTCTTCTCAGGGTCTATCCATACTTTGTTTTTACCTACTTTCAGTATCCCTTTTGCAATGTTTCGCTGGCTTCTTATGTTCAAGTCAATCACCGTGTGTTGATGTTGTTGTTTTTATTGTTTTAGTTGTTTTCAAGTGAGAATTCTTTTTCTCCTACTTTTATTATTATTTCGTTTGTGTATTCTGTGTCGCAAAACGGGCATTTCATGTATTCGATTTTGCTTTCTCTTTTTTTGTTGCCGATTGTTCCGCAGAGCGGACAATGGTCTTTTCCCATGTGTATAAATGTGATGGCGTTCATGTTATCATTTCATTTTTTGGTTGTTTTAGTTGTTTTAGTTTTTTTGGCTTTTTCTGGTTTGGGTGTGTGGTTTGGCTTTTTTGGTGAGGTGTGAAGTATGTCCCTCTTGGAGCTTTGTGATTTTCCTCTCTCTGCCGCCACCCGCCCTTTTTCCGGTGTTTTTTTGGATGGTTTTGGCTTTTCTTTTTTATCTTTTTTTGCAGTTTTTTTTGCAGGGGAGGGTTCTTTTTCCTTTACTGGTTTTTCTTTTGCGGGCTCTGGCTTTTTTTCTCTGGCTGGTTGTTGTTCTGGTTTTTCTTTGGTTTCTTCCGGCTCTTTTTTTGCAGTTTCTTTTTCTTTCTTTTTTTGTTTTTCTTCTTCTTTTGGTTTTATTTTTAGTTTTATTTTCGGGTTGATTATCAGGAGTTTTAGTTCTTTTGCTTTTTTTATGATGATTCTTTTCTTTTTGTTGCCGACACTGCTTCTGATGCGAATTATGTGTTTTGTGCTGTCCGCGTTTTCAAGTTCGTTTGGGTTTGATACAAGTATTTCAGTGAGCCCTTTTGGGTGCATGCCTTTTACTTTTTTTGGCGAGCTGTAGCTTGGGGTTGCGAGACTGCCTCTTTTGCGTCTTCTTATTTTGTTGTCGCGACCTTTTGGGCGTCTCCATTTTTTTTGTCTTGAGAGCCGCTTTATTTTGGCGGAGTCTGTTCTCAGGAAGCGCGGTTTTTTTTTCTTGATTTGCGCGCGTTTTTTGAGCAGTTCTGTTATTGTGCTGGTGTTTGCCATTTGTATCCTATCCTTTTTTTGTGATGTATATGCCGTCCTGGTAAATTCTTACGTCCTTTTTTTTGTGTTTGCATGCCTGTTCGAGATTTGCGGCGCTCTGGCCCACGTTTTCTTTCGAGGGGCCGGTGAGGGTCATCTCTTCTTTTTGAATGTTTACTTTTACGCCTTCTTTTATGTGCGCTTTTCTTGTGCCTTTTTCGCCCATGAAGTTGGTGATTATGATATTGTCACCTTCCTGTTTTAGTGTCATGGGGAAGTGAGTATAGAGTATTTTCAGGCGGTATTCGAAGTCTTTTTCTGCGCCTTTGAGCATGTTTTTCAGGTGGGCTGTCCATGTGCCGAGTGTAGCTTTGTCTTTTTTTTGCGTTGAGTCTGTTTGTATTTTCACGGTGCTGTCTTTTATTGAGATGGTGATGCGCGGATGAGTGAAAGTTCTTTTGAGTGCGGCGTTCGGGCCCTCTACTACTACAGCTGCGTCTTCTTTGTTGGTTTTGATGTTGTCAGGGATGTTTATTGTTGTTTCCATTTGATGCACCGCTCTTCATGTTTAGTATATGTATGCTATGAGTATTCCGCCAATTCGCCCTCTTGTTTCCCGATGGTTTTTTGTTCCTTCGGGTGTTGAAATTACCAGTGTTCCTACACCAGCTGCAGGGAGATGTCTTTTTTCCCATTTTTCGTAGTCGTCTTTTTTAATGGGCTGTCTTGGCAGTATTGTTTTGCAGTCGTTTATTTTGCCGATCAGATTTATTTTCATCATGTTGCCTCTGTTGTCTTTGAGTTCTTCAAAGTCGCCGATGTAGCCGCATTTTTTCATTATGTTGAGTGTGTCTTTCAGGAGGTTTGATACGTGTCTTACTGTGCATTCCTGCTTGCCTGCTTTCTCTGCGTTCCTGATTATGGATAGTGCATCTGAGAGGGGGTTGTGCATCATTTTTTACACCTTTATTGTCTTTGTTTTAGTTGTATTTTTTGAATCCAATGCTTTTTGCGAGTTCTCTAAAGCATCGCCTGCAGTAGTTCAGTTTGTATTTCTGGATTACTCCCATTCCTTTTTTGCCGCAGCTTCTGCAGACTGCCTGTGAGAGACCGAATTTTCTTTTTTTTGGTATGTTGTTTTTTTTGAATCTTAGCAATTTGGATTTTGATTTTATGTTTTTCATTGTTTTTTTGTAGTTGCCCATTTATATCACGCTGATGTTTAGGTTGTTTTTTGCATAGTCTATTGATTCGTCTTTTGAGATCCTATGCGGGGTTGAGATTTTTGCTTTTTTGATTTTTCGTCTTTTTATCCGGTAGCCGGGTCTTTCGAGTGTGATGTTTATGTTCATGCCGATCATTCCCAGTTTGGGGTCGTATTTCTGGCCGGGGATGGTCAGGTATTCTTTGATGCCGAAGCTGAAGTTGCCGTTGTTGTCGAAGTTGTAGGAGCTTATGCGATTACCTATTCCTGGCAGGACTTTTTTTAGGAATAGTGTTCCTTTTTCTTTTCGCATCGTGACTTTTACGCCGATTGGAAGGCCGCGGCGGATCCTGAATGTGCGTGCTTTTCTTGTGGCAAGCGTGCGTACCGGCTTTTGGCTGGTGAGCTTTTCAGCTAGTGTGTATGCTTTTTCTACGCTTTCGCCTGGCTCGCCTGTTGAGATGCTCAGGGTTACTTTGCTTACTCTTATTGCAGTCATCTGGTTATTGTCTGGCATTTTATCACTCGATTGTTATTTCCGGTTTGTCTTTTCCTATTACAAATATGTAGTCTTTAAGGGTTTCTATGTCTTTTTTGTCTGTTGTGATCGTTGCTTTGTTTTTCTGGAGGCCGATGATTTTTTTTATGTCTTTTATTTTCCCGATTTCTCCCTCGTGTTTCCCGTGGATTATAATTCCGATGCTGCCTTTTTCGAGTTTCAGGTGTTTTTTAATCTCCTGGCCTGGCAGGGATATTTCGAGGGTGTCGCCGACTTTGTACACTTGTGCGTCTTTTTTGTTTTTTATTAGTATGTTTCTTGAATCATGGAGGTTCAGTTGTGTGATGTTCTTTTTTGTTGTTGTTTTGCCTGTGATTTTGCATAGTTTGTGGGTGGATTTTTCTTTTGTGATCTCTACGAGGGTTAGTTTACCTTTTTTCGGGATTATGCGATAATATTTTTTTGTTTTTGGGATTGTGATTGTGTCCATGAGGCCTGACGGGTATTTTGGGTCCTTTACCGGCCTTTCGTCAATGAGGATGTCTTTGTTTTTCAGTATTTTTTTTGCTTCTTTGCCTGTCTGCGCGATTTTCAGGGTGTCCCTGAGTATTATCTGGAGCGGGATGCATTCGTTTTTTGGATGGGGCCCTGCTCTTGGGCTTGTTGTGAATTTGTATTCTTTTTTCTTTATAGGGTAGTGTTTTGATGATGCCAGTCTTTTTAAGTGCATGCTTTTCAACTCTTGTCTTTTTTAGCCTGTTCTGTTTCCTTTTTTGTTTTTTCCTGTTTTAGCTTTTTCTTTCTTCTTAGGGATTTCAGGCGCTTTTCGTCTTTCAGGTCCAGCTCTATTATCTGTGCGTTTGAGGGTCTTATCGGGATGTTTGCTTCCTGCCCGTTTACTTTTTTTCTTACGATGCCTTTTACGTGCAGTGTTGCGTTTTTTACGTTGACTTTTGTTATTTCGCCTGTTTTGCCTTTGTGTTCACCGCGAATTATTTTGACGGTGTCTTTTGTTTTTGCTCTCACGTTTCTTATGTCATATTCCTGCCTCAGGGATTTTGTCAGGTTGCATGAGAGGAATTTGTTTTTGGTGTGCAGGGGAGCGTTGTATGCGTATTTTCGCTGTTTGTTCGGTTTTGTGCTTTTTTTCCATGTGCCTGAAAATGGGTTTTTCATTGATGTCACTTCTTTTTAGATTATTATTTTTGAGATTTTCCCGATAGTCGGGAAGCGTTCGATGACTTCTTTTGCTACGGCGCCTTTGATGTCTTTCCCGCGCGGCTCGAGTTTGTCGTCGACGAGCACTGCTGCGTTGTCGTCGAATTTTATGTGGGTGCCGTTTGGGCGCCTGTAGGGCATTTTCTGCCTTACGACTACTGCTTTGACTATCTCGTGCATTATTTTCTGGTTGCCTTTTTTGACTGTGCATATTACTACATGACCGATGCCGGCTTGCGGGGTTTTGCGCCGCGTTCCTTTGAATCCCTTGACTGAGATTACTTCGAGCTTTTTTGCGCCTGTGTTGTCTATGCAGTTTAACGATGTACCTATTCTGATGCCTTTTGTGACTTTTGCTGAGATTGTTTTCAATTCAACCACTTATTCCAATTCATTTAGTTCCTAATGTTGTAAATATTATATGCCTTTCCAGAGTGTATAACTAATGGTCATATCTTCCCTGCCTAGTGTTTTTCCGCTGTAATATTTATCCCCTGGATGTTGAGGTTTTAGTGGAAAAGAACACTCTGGTAAAGGTTTCACTGCAATATCATAATCAAGAAATTGATCACATACTGCAGGTATACAACCACCATCTCCAGATACTAATTCTCCACACATTTCTGTTGTCTCTATTTTATTTGATTTAAGGTATTCAAAGAATGTTTCCTTATCTGGAAGATAAAAACCTCTACCGATAGAGATAAATTCATTTTCACCGCTATCAGTAATCACCTTCTTTCTGGCTATCTCTATGAAGTTGTTTCTACCGAACTTTATTTCTTCAGCCCTTACCGTCTCAAACTCTGCCATAATATCTCTTCCTCCACATACATTTTCTGGATGCCCATGCATAATTAATACTTACTATATATTACTTATCAATTGCCCTTTACGCGTTTCATCATCAAACAAATCAATCTATTTTTTCAATCCTGCTTCCTTTCTAATTAAATCTGCCTTATCTGTTTTTTCCCATGTAAAATCAGGATCGTCTCTGCCAAAATGTCCATATGCTGCAGTTTTTTTGAATATTGGTCGCCTGAGATTGAGATATCTAATGATCTCGCTAGGCGTAAGCGAGAAAAACTCCCTCACAATATCTTCTATTCTGTGAATAGGTATCTTATTGGTCCCAAAACAATCTATGTTAATTGAAACGGGTTCAGCAACACCTATCGCAAATGCCAGCTGGATTTCACATTTATCCGCAATACCAGCAGCAACAATGTTTTTTGCTATGTAACGAGCAGCATATGCAGCGCTTCGATCTACCTTTGTTGGATCTTTTCCAGAAAATGCTCCGCCAC
>JAIWAJ010000068.1:0-7659 GCA_048634435.1 Methanosarcinales archaeon | reverse complement strand
TTATAATGTTTTCACGATTAAGATCGTGCAAACTTCTGGATCACCAATTAATGTAACAATATGTAATTCCGAAGATAACTATTTTTATTTATATGAACATATTTATGGAACAGAGTATTGGGCCAGTTTGCCCCACCCAGGCAATTTATTTTTTAATATGACCATTATTCAAAAAGATCTTATAGGGAGCTATGGCTCGAGAAATTTTAATATAACACTCGAAAATCCTGAAATTGATTCAATAATCAATTCTATAAATATATCATTAATTCCTAAACAATTATATGATCTTATTTGGAATTTTTATGGTCTTGAATTTGCCGTATGGACTGGTATATTTCACAGAGGCTCCGTGTCTTGAATTTATCTTGGATATTACGTCGTCTTTAACTTCGGATTTAAACTTGACGATAATCTCGTCTGGAACGTATTTTTTATCTGAAATAGAGAATTTTTTCTCAAAGATTTTTGGTTTTATCGTATCTTTTGCAGAATTTTCCGGCATTGCCGTTACAATAATCGCTAACATCAGTGCCATTATAACAAAACTTATAACAATTTTTTCCATTTTCATATCCATCTCACCCTCTCTTACAATTTAATAATATTCTGGCAGGGTTTAGAATTATGGTAATTCCCGGCCTTTAACATTTGTTGTCGTCAAACCTATTTATATCTGAACTTTCTGTAAGGAAAAGCAAAGTTTTGGGTTCGATTGATGATGTGATTTCATCTTATTTTGGCGCCTTCATCAATGTCTGCGCGGATTGGCTTTCCTGATTCGGTTTTTAGAATTGAGTTTTTGTAGGCTATCTGGTGGCTTTTTGTGACTTTCATCTCGAGCTTCAGGAAGTCGCTGAATTTTATTTTCGCGGCCGGCTTTCCCGGGATGCCTTCTGCGCGGACGCTTTCGCCTGGTTTTGCGCCTTCTGCTGTAAGGACTGCTACGTCTTTTCCATTGTCTGCGGCAAGGAGCATGCCCTGTGATTCTATTCCTCTTAGTTTTGCGTATTCGAGGTTTGCAATTACTACTATGTTTTTGCCTTGTAAATCCTCTTTTTTTATGTGCTCCCTCAGGCCTGCTACAAGCTGCCTTTTTTCTTTGCCGAGAGTAATCTCTATCACATAGAGCTTTTCTGCGTTGGGATGGTCTTTTAGAGAAAGTATTTTAGCTGCCTTTAGGTCAAGTGCTGAAAAAGGGTCTTCTTTTATGTCGTTGTCGGTTATTTTTGTTATCAGGGGTTTTGGGGTGTTGATTTTTGCGCCGGCTTTGAGCGTGATTTTTTCCCATTTGGGGTTTTTTATGTTGAGGGTTTTTTGGAGGTCTTTTGAGATGGAGGGGATGAAGGGCTCCATGAGGACAGATAACTGTGATATTGCTTTTAGGGAAAGGTATAGTGTTGTTTTTGTGCGGTCTTTATCCTCTTTTATTGTTTTCCATGGCTCATTTGAGTTGAAGTACCTGTTGCATTCGCGCGCAAAGTCCATGAGTTCTTCCAGTGCTTTTTTTAGCTCGACTTTTTCTATCTGGGTGCCGGCTTTTTTTGGGAGGGCGTCTATTTTTTTGTCAAAGTCTTTGTCTTTTTTGTTTAGTATGGTGCATGGGGGTATTTTTGATTGGAAATTGCTGCAGGTAAATGTGAGCACTCTGTGTGCAAGATTGCCGAATGTGTCGCTCAGGTCATTGTTTACTTTTGCCTGAAGGTCGAGGTAGCTGAAGTCGACGTCTGTTGTGTTGTTTGATGTGACTGAAGTTAGGTAATATCTCAGGTAGTCTGGGGGGAACCTGTCTAGGTAGTCGCGCAATAGTATGAATGTGCCGCGCGATTTGCTCATCTTGTCTTTTTCTACTGTGAGGTATCCTCTTGTCGGGATGTCTGCCGGCAGGCTGAAGTTGGCTGCCATGAGGAGCGCGGGCCAGAAGAGGAAGTGGAAGTAGACTATGTCTTTGCCGATGAAGTGGTATATTTCCGTGTCTTTGCCGAGCCAGTATTTTTCCCATTTCTTGTTGTGCGTTTTTGCCCATTTTGCTGTGGATGAGATGTAGCCGATGGGTGCGTCAAGCCAGACGTAGAAGTATTTGTTTTTTTCGCCTGGTATGAGGAAGCCGAAGTAGGGGCCTGTTCTTGTGATGTCCCAGTCTTTTAAGCCTTCTTTTATCCAGTTGAGGACGTAGTTTCTGACGTCTTTTTGTATGCGCCTGTTTGTTGTGAGCCATTTTTTGAGTTGTTTTTCGTATTGCTTCAGGCGGAAAAAGTAGTGGTCTTGGGTGCGCTTCTCTGGCTTTGTTTTGCAGATGGCGCAGTATGCATCTATGAGGTCGCTTGTTTGGTATGTTGCGCCGCATTTTTCGCATGAGTCACCGTACTGGTCGGATGCGCTGCATTTGGGGCAGGTGCCTTTGAGGAAGCGGTCGGGGAGGTAGCGTGCGCATTTGGGGCAGTACATGAGCTCTACTTTCTTTGTGTAGACTGAGCCTTTTTCTTTTGCTTTTTTGAAGAAGAGGCTTGCGAATTTTTTGTTCTCTTCTGAGTGGGTGTGGTAGAATATGTCGAAGCTTATTCCCATATCTTTGAAGTCTTTTGCGTGCTCTTTTCTGTATATTTTCACGAATTCTTCGGGCTTGAGGCCTGCTTTTTTTGCGTTTATCTCTATCGGGGTGCCGTGCTCGTCGGTTGCGCAGACGTAGATGGCATCGTTTCCTTTCAGGCGGTGGTATCTTGCGAAAATGTCTGCGGGGAGGTAGGTTGAGCACAGGTGGCCGAGGTGCAGGGAGCCGTTTGCGTAGGGGAGGGCTGAGGTTATCAGGATGCGCTTAATTTTTATCACCAGAAAGATTGTTGTCTCATCAAATATATAAATGTCTGTCTGTTGTGTGGAATAATAATTGGCATCATCGCAAAGAATTTAAAAAAAGCCTGCGAAACATAACCATGTCTATGGATTCTGCTGAAAAAGATGTTCTTGAGCTTTCCCTGCGCTGCCCTAAGAAAATGAAAAACGGGCCGTGCGGGTCATCGTTTGACGGCAGGTGCGAGGTTGGCGGTTTCTGCGTATGGAAGGAAATCTACGGCAGGCTCAAGGAAGAAGGCATGCTCTCTGTTCTTGACAATGTTCTTGGCGCAGAAAAATTCGGATATAGCCCATACAGTGACAAGAAAGCAGAATCGTTTATGGACAGCAAGAGATTTGTAATAACAACAGAGATTGAGCCGCCAAAAGGAGCTGACTTATCCAAAGTGAAGAGGTTTCTTGGAAATGTTAAAGGAGTTAGCGCCATTAATGTTGTTGACAACCCGCTTGGGGAGCCGGTTATGGGGCCGTTTCTGCCTTCTCTTTATATCATGAAGCACAATATCAAGCCGATATACCAGATAACATGCAGGGACAACAATATCGCTGCCATACAATCAGATATCTTTGCTGCATATGCAGCAGGGGTGCGCGACATTCTCGTGCTTACAGGGGACTATGTCACAAAGAATTCAAAACCGGTGTTTGATGTTGATTCTACGCTTCTTGCGTATCTTATAAAGACAAAGCTTGCGAACGGGCTTGATTTTTGCGGGAGAAAGATAGATACTAAAATGGCAATCAATACAGGGGTTGCTGTAAACCCTAATGCAGTGCCTTGTGATGCTGAGATGATAAAGTTCAGAAAGAAGATGCAGTTTGCTGATTTTGCGCAGACGCAGGCGGTCTTCGACCCCAATGTGCTTGATGAATTTTCCAGGCAGATGAATTTTCATGAGAGAGTTCTTGTCGGCATATTGCCTATAATGTCTTACAAGATGGCGGAGGCAATGTCGAAGGTTCCGGGGGTGACTATTCCTGAGGAGCTGAAAGAAGAGTTGAAAAAAGATAAGGGTGCAGGGATAAGGCGCGCAAAAGAGATGATAATCCATGCAAAGGAGCTTGGGTTCAGGGGAGTTCATATTATGACGTTTATGAACCTTAAGGTGCTTGGGGAATTGACAAAGAACATGTAAGCCTGCAAATACTTTTCCTTTTTTTGCAGACATAGAGACTATAAAACACTACTTCTTTAGATTATGTTTTTTCCATAAGACATATAAACTTAAGTATGAAAACAAAAAGAATCAGGTGGCATATTATGGCTATGAATAAAGATGATGGCAAGGAGAAGAAAAAGGAAAGCTATGAGCCGAAGATAAGGGAGCCTGAGCTCCAGAAGTTCTGGGACGCAGAGCAGGTATACAGGTTCGACAAGAAGAGCAAAAAGCCGGTATACAGCATTGATGCGCCACCGCCGACTGTTTCGGGGAAGATGCACCTCGGGCATGCGTTTTCATACAGCCAGGCAGATTTCATTGCAAGGTACAAGCGCATGAGGGGGTATAATGTGTTCTACCCGTTCGGGTTTGATGATAACGGTCTTGCTACTGAAAAATATGTTGAGAAAAAAGAGAAGGTTCGGGCTGTTGATATGGGGCGCAGGAAGTTTGTTGAGCTGTGCCTGAAGTCAACAGCAGAGGCTGAGAAATACCTGAAAGATTCATGGATGCGACTTGGGATAAGTTCTGACTGGAGCATCAATTACCGCACCATTGAGCGGGACTGCCAGAAAATCTCGCAGTTGTCGTTTATCAAGCTTTATGAGATGGGGCGCGAGTACCAGAAAGAGGCGCCGACGATATGGTGCCCAAGGTGCCGGACTGCGATTGCGCAGGTGGAGCTTGAGGATAAGGAGCTTGATTCCACGTTCAATGACATTATATTCAAGGTGAATGGGGGGGCTGATCTTGTTATTGCAACCACAAGGCCTGAGCTTCTCTCAAGCTGCGTTGCTGTGTTTGTGCATCCTGATGACAAGAGATACAGGAAATATGTGGGCAAAGAGGCAACTGTTCCTCTCTTTAACCAGAAGGTGAAGATACTTGCTGACGAGCGCGCTGACCCTGAAAAAGGGACAGGGGTTGTTATGTGCTGCACTTTCGGTGACCAGACTGATATTGAATGGTACAAGGCGCACAATCTTGATATGAGAATATCGATCACTAAAGAAGGGCGCATGAATGAAAATGCAGGCAAGTACAAGGGCATGAAGATAAGGGAAGCGCGGGAGATGATAATAGAGGATTTGAAGAAAGCAGGGCTCCTG
Organism: Methanosarcinales archaeon; assembly: GCA_048634435.1. Classification (GTDB taxonomy): domain Archaea; phylum EX4484-52; class EX4484-52; order EX4484-52; family B79-G9; genus B79-G9. The sequence continues at coordinate 2,537 of JAIWAJ010000068.1, read as the reverse complement.
ACATCCCAGAAAGCTATTCAACATACACTCAATGTGCATGAGCGGTGCGGGACCGAGGTTGAGATACTGAATACAAAGCAGTGGTTTATCAGGTATCTTGACCTGAAAGATGAATTCATCAAGGCAGGAAAGAAGATAAAGTGGTACCCAAAGTTCATGCGCACGCGCTATGACAACTGGATTAAGGGGCTGTCGTGGGACTGGTGCATATCGCGCCAGAGGTATTATGGGGTGCCCTTTCCTGTATGGTACTGCAAAAAGTGCGGTAAGGTTATTCTTGCTGATGAAAAAGAACTGCCTGTGGACCCGCTTGAAGATAAGCCTAAAAGTAAGTGCCGGTGCGGGTCAGGTGAGTTTGAGCCTGAAAAGGATGTGCTTGATACATGGGCGACGTCGTCTCTTACGCCGCAGATTGCGCTTGGGTGGCAGAGGGATGATAAGTTCTTCAAAAAGATGTACCCGATGGATTTAAGGCCGCAGGCGCATGATATCATCACGTTCTGGCTGTTCAATACTGTTGTGAAGGGGTACCTGCATGAGAAGGATATCCCGTGGAAGTGCGCAATGATTTCAGGGCATGCGCTTGACCCCAAGGGAAAGAAGATGTCGAAAAGCAAGGGGAATGCTGTTGACCCGCTTGCCACAATTGCGAACCATTCGGCGGATGCGCTCAGGTTCTGGGCTGCGGGGTCGAAGCTCGGCGACGACCTTCCGTTCCAGGAGAAGGATCTTGTCACAGGCAGGAAATATATTGTGAAACTGTTTAATGCGTCGCGGTTTGCAATGATACACCTGAAGGGCTACAGGAAGAAAAAGCCTGGAAAACTTACTGTGATTGACAGGTGGGCGCTCTCGAAGCTGCAGAGGCTGATTAAATTATCCACTGAGGAGTTTGATAAGTACGAGTATACAAAATCAAAGGCAGAAACTGAAAAATTCTTTTTCCAGGTGTTCTGCGATAATTATCTTGAGATTGCGAAGGACAGGCTGTATAACCCGGAGAAGTATGAGCGGACTGAGGTTGAATCTGCGAAATATACGCTTTATGTTCTGCTTCTTTCGATACTTAAGCAGATTGCGCCTGTTATGCCGCACATAACTGAGGAAATATACCAGAAGCATTTCAGGAAAAGGGAAGGTGATGTGAGCATCCATATCTCGAAGTGGCCTGAGTATGACGAAAAGATGATTGATGAGATGGCTCTCGATGCAGGGGAGCTTGCTGTGAAGATAATAGGCGCTGTAAGGCAGTATAAAAGCGAGCGCAAAATGCCTTTGAATGCGCCGCTTGAAGAGGTTGCTGTTGATGTGAAAGATGATATCGCGCCTGTTGTGAAAGATATTATGAGCACGATGAAGGTTGGGAAAATCGTGCAGAGGAAGGTTGAGAAGGCGGATGTTGAAGTGGATGACGTTAAAATTAGGGTATTGTCAAGTGCGCAGTAGAAGATGCTATTTGGAGTATTTTCTTATTCATTGAATGCTTCTGTTGTGTGGCTGCCCTGGTATAGGGCAAAGAGTATTGTTGCTATGGAAATGCAGAGCAATAGTACCCAGTACCATTTGTCCATTTAGACCGCAAGCATTATTGGGGACATATTTTATTAAGTTTTTGGGTTAACTGCATTTGTTTGTAATTTCATTCCCTGCTGCAACCATGTTTTTATATGGTTAATTTCTCATAATAGAGGGTATGAGACCAAAAGCGATATTCTTTGACACGTCTGATACTTTGTATCAAAATCCTGGTTTAAAGAAAGCTATCTCCAGAAAGCCGATTATGCAGTTAAGTGAGTTTAGGAATATATCTTATGGAGAGGCAAAAGAATTGTTTGGGAGAACAAGGGAGGAATTAAAGCCTACGATGAGTTATGTGCCAAAAGCAGTTGTTATGGTGAAACTTGGAGTTAGCAGGTTGGATATGCAGGAGGCACTTACTGAAATAGATGTGAAGAAATTTCTTCAGCCTGACAGGGAGCTGGACATTATTCTTGAAAGACTGCATGGGCAGTTTGAGGTGGGCATTATCACGAATATTCTCAGGAAGTTTTTGTACAATATCCTTGATGCACTGGAGATTGATAAAAATTATTTCAGGTATGTTGTGTCTGTTGATAATACCAAGAACAGCAAGCCTCATGAAGAGCCGTTCTTGAAGGCGATTGAACTGTCCGGCCTCGCACCTGAAGAGTGCGTTTATGTCGGGGACAGCCTTACCAAGGATATGATGCCTGCTAAAAAAATCGGGATGAAGACAATATGGCTGACAAGGGAATCAGAAAAGAGTGAGTTTGTTGATGTTTCTATTGGTTCTATTTATGAAGTTGAGGAAGCTGTATCAAAAATCGGGTAGGAAAACAGGCTTTTAGTCTTTTAGCGTGTAGAGCATTTATTGCGCCTTGAGAGTTGTGAGCAAAGGATATGTTTTTATTTTTTGGGTTGTATAATAGACTATGTATAGTGAAGGCACTAATAAATTGAGCAGAGTGCCTTCCCATATAGATCAAGGCAAATTGGTCATTGAAGACGTTTGCTCA
>JAIWAJ010000067.1:0-7659 GCA_048634435.1 Methanosarcinales archaeon | reverse complement strand
GCAGATGCAAGAATGCCAGACACCTATGCAAACCAGATTGAAAAGGCAGACCTTATATACTGCGACGTAGCCCAGCCAGACCAGACAGAGATACTTATCAGAAACGCAAAGCTTTTGCTGAAAAAAGGCGCATACATCATGATAGCCATAAAAGCACGAAGCATAAACGTAATAAAAAACCCCAAACAGATTTACGCAGAGGAGCGCGAGAAACTAAAAAAAGAGTTTGACATCCTGGAAGAACTCAACCTCCACCCATTGGAAAAAGACCATGCTTTCTTTGTCGCAAAAATGAAGTAATTCTTTTGTGTCTGCTATAGAGATTGGTCTTAGAAATATACCCCCAAAATATCAATATGCTTACCCTGCGCGATTTCAGAAATATACGCCTCTTGCATGATTAACCACTTTAGTGCAAACAGTCATATTATCCCGGAATGATATTCAAATATAAAGAGGTTATAGAACAGATGTTTCAGTTGTGGTTACTCTCTTAATGTGCAAATTATTCGTCCTGTTTCCGGTTCTAATACAAACATTATAGCCTTAGGACTATCTTTAGAGACGAAGACGATTACCCATAGGTCTTTTGATGGCAAACTTTCGCAGCACGAAATTGCATCATAGAGTCCATGTACCCTAAAATTAGGAGGACAGGGTATTTTTGCTGATTTTGAAGTTTCTATAATATCCTTATCCATGAGTTCAGCGTGTTTTTCACCAAGATTTTCTGCCCCACCAATATCCTGCAGAAACTCGCTCATTTCATTAGATGAAAAGGCTATACTAATTGCCTCTTCTTCAATGTTTATAGGTTCGGTAGCCGGAGTGGTTTGAACACAACCACTAAATAAAACAACTCCTGTAATCAGTAAAGCAATCAAACCGGTTCCATTTGCCATATTTAATTATACATTGATGTATTTATATAATTTTACTTGAAATATCCTAAAAGACAGTATATGGATACTTGTTGATGCAAGAATTTCTCAGAAACAAGAGAGAATTACAAGTTGTATCTTTCCTCTTCATTTTTTGCTCGCTCAATATCAGATATTATGACCATTGCACAACCCCTTAGAAAGTGTGGTTTAGTCACAATGTAGAACATTCTACTTCTTCTCAGCTTTATCGCATCTAAAAGATATCGTCGATGAAAAAGCTTGGAATCACCCCGCATCGCACCTATTCTATGACTTGTCATCGACTACATCAAATCGCGCTGCTTCATCACACAGACATATTCGCAACACCCACAAGCGGCGCAAACACCATCATGACAATAGCCAGGATCACAAGATAACTTATAGTTCCTGCCAGCACAAACTTCCAGACAGTATCAGCCTCTTTAACTTCATCAACCCCTGTCTCGATTCTCGTCACAAACATTGCAAGAAGCACAAGAATCTCAACAACATAGATGCCTACCACTATCTGCAAAAGCTCTGCAGGCATGGACTCTTTAAAATTGATAATTGACATCGGACTCATAGCCATACCGCCAGCATCAGCCGGCATGTTTGCGCTTATTGATGCAAAAGTATTGGAAAGCCCGGCAAGCATTTTAATGATCAGGTCAGAAACAGCAATAACGACACCGGATATCGCAGGCACAAGCACATATGCCTGGAACTTCATCGAAGACACAGTAGAAGAAAGCAGGTTATTAATATTCTCCTGCGTAGTCCTCATATTGCGAAGATACGTTGCAATCGTAAGCATAGTCACAGCCGCATACTTGCTGCCCCGTTCCAATGTGCCGCTAACTGACCTCATAATAGTCCGGATCAAAGCCGACGGATACTCATTAAGAGCACCGTACTTCTCATCGAAAAGCGAGTCTTTAAAGCTCATGCTCAAGCGGTTCATATTCTTTAAGCTTATCTCAAAAAGCTTTGAAATAGAAAGGTCCTGCGTATCTTCCACAACTTTCTCAAGGGCAAACTCTATTGGTATCCCTGAGCTTAGCCTGTTGCCAAGTGCAAACAGGGATTCCTCAAACTCTTCTTCAACCGCTGCAACCCTGTCCCTGATATCAAGTGCCTTATAGCACTTGCCTTTATAATACACAATAAAAATCACTGCAAAGCCGATAATAACAAGAAGGCTCATCATCATGGTTCCTATGCTATGCACAAGCGTTTCACCGTCCTCATCGCATTCAGCAAATGTCTCACCTGGTGCGCAATTCTCAAACATATTGGTTGCAACAAGGAACTTAAAGCCGGGCACGAGAAAAATCAGCCCCGCGATAATAGCAAACAAAAGAATAATCCTCTTCATGTTAAGCACATTTTTTATAGAAAATTTAGGCTTTAACTCAGCAGACTTTTTAGGTACAATATCCAGTCCTGAATGTGTTGACGGCCGCGTTTCCAGGATATGCCTGATAAAGAAATAAACAACAAGAGGCAGGAAGATATCATACCCCAGGAAAAGGTACAGGGGAATATTCTTAAAATCCGAGGCAAGAAAGATAGAAACAAGCGGAAACACAATCATACCCATAACAGGCAGCATTATACCCAGTCCATGCAGCACCATGACAGGGGTCTCGAGATTTCTCGCATACATCTTCATCTTGCTGTCCATGCCGTCAAGCACCACCCCGATAGCCTTGTCAAGCATTGCTTCCCTTCTTTTTTCATTTGATTCAAGCATGGACCCCCTGATAAGATGCATGGATTCGATAAATTCCTTATTATAATTCTTCCACCCTTTAAGGTACTCCATCAGCGAATCCTCAATAGAATTATGAATCCCGACCTCCACTTTCCAGAAGACCCTCTTCAGGTCCCACCTCAATTTACCAGTGACATTTTCAGCAGCAAAACGAACAGCATTCTCAAGATTGGGCACAGACCTGAGAAATACCACAATATAAAGAAGTGCAGTAATCAGCTCGCGCCCTTCTTTCATCCTGACTGTATTTGCATGGCTGAATGGATAAGTGAGCATAAGATAAGCCACAATGAGTGGCACAAAAAGTATGAGAATCAATTTAAAAAGAAGTGTCCCATACGGCAGAAAGAATGTAAGCAAAATCAGGATAAAAGAAAGGATAGCAGCAATAATGCATCCGCCGGTAACATCCTGTGGTGTGGTGTGCATCCCGCTAAAGTTAATGGCAGCTTTCATCTTTTTCTTTGTGTCGTCATCAGGAGAAGGCCTTATTATTTTCCCGGAATAATAGCAGAATTTTTCAAAAATAGTGTGCGGCTCTTTTACATATCTCTCCTCATCCTGGAACAATAGGTACTCGCGCGATTCAGGATAATAACGTTTTCTTCCGCCCTTCTTTTCCGGTTCAATATCCGGTATCCTGTAATCTACATTTATTTCCTTTTTTTTCTCATCCATGATTCTTTTGATTAGGTCTGCACGCTCCTGTTTTATAAGCTCCTCTTCAGTCAGTTTCTTCTTCTTTTCAAACAAGCCCATATGACCCAACTACACTCATTTCTCAGTCTAAATACTGCAAAATACAATCCTATAGAAATATAGTGCATATCTAGTACTTAAAATTTTCACGAAGGATATCTTCCAACTTTTTCTTTAATCTCGTTTTTGGTCCACTCATTCCACCTTGCAAAAATCCTCTGCGAGTCAAGGCTGCCGTATTCATCTTTCACTTTTTCGGAAATAACATGGAACTGGTCATTTGCTTCTGTAGTGAATTCAGCTTCAAGAATACTAAAATCATTCATCTTTCTTGCATACCCGACAAGAGTCTCCTTCACCTTCGCCCTCAGCTGGATATTATCCCATATTGCCTCCCAGTTATCTCTCCATTCCTTTACGCGGTTCGCTATTTCGTTCAGGATGTAGCTTTCCCCGTTAAGAAATGTCTCTGTAGGCTCTAAAATATCTGTCTTTGAATTATACACCATAAGCGGCACAAATGCCTTCTCCTTTTGCGGATCCTCATCCCACTCTTTTGTAATCTCGGTTATGCTCATCATCCTCCTGAACGTATGAAGCCCGTCTGCCGAGCGCAGCCTGTTATTCATAATAATAACATCCGTTGCCTTAAAACTCGTGGGCGGCACTCCAAGGTCATTAACAACCCTGTCAAACACCCCGTAAGGTGAGTCCCCGTGTATTGTGCCTGCAACCACGTTTGCAAGAGCACCGATTCTCATGGCTTCATACAAAGCTTTCGCTTCAAGTGACCTTACCTCACCGATTATCAGGCATGAATCACCCAGCCTAAGCGACGTCCTGATAGCCTCGTCTGTCGGCACTTCAATCTCCACATGCGTAATAACCGACCTCGACTTCAGTCTGACAATATTATATCCCATATCACTTAAAGCATCCACAGGCAGCTCAAGAGTATCCTCTACAGTAAGGATCCTGTACCGTTTCATTATCTCAGTTAGAGTAGCTCCAAGCATACTGGTCTTCCCGCTCGACCTTGTGCCTGCAAAAAGCATTGTCCTTGCCCCGTCCACTATGAAACTCAAAAGCCCTGCACTAAGCGGAGTCATCATGTTGGCACTAATCATAAGCTGGTATGTCCACGGCTTGTCCCTGTGCCTTCGAAGAGCAAGCGCAAGCCCGTCCGGGCTCAGCGTCCTTGTGATAGCAGCAACCCTCACTCTCCCGCTGGGCAGCTCGATTTCAGTATCAAGAACAGGGTTTGCCTCATCCAGGGGCCTTCCCGATGCAATCCTGAATCTTGTCGACCATGCATCAGCATCCTCCTGCGTGGGGATGATATTCGTATCGCACTCCTCATGGCGCCCGTGAAAAAGAAAAAAGGGCATCTGCCCCACAGGCGCATTCAAAAACAGGTCCTGCACATTTTCATCAGCAAGAATCACCTCAAGCATCCCGAACCCTGCAGTATACCTTGTAAGAATTTCTGCAAGCTCATCAACCTTCTTCGGCGAAAGGGTAATCTTCATAGTATCAGAAATATCAGTAATCATATCCCTCCCGATATTGTAGAAAATCTCCCTTGTCCGCTCAGGCTCAGTAAACTCAGACTTGTTCGGCTTGTGCGCCGCCATATACCTCCTTGCAGTATCGAGGATAGAATACTCTGTCTCACCAAGATTAAACTCAGGCGGAGTAAGGTGATACCTCACATTCACCCTGCCGGGGATTCTCAGGCACTGCACCTCTGTCTTGCCGACAAAATACCGGTCTATCTGTATGGCGCCCATAGGTATAACAGTCATATATTTCGTAAGCATGAAATTAGGCTTGATTGTCGGATGAAACAATTCCCTGTAAATCTCCCTCGACCCGATATGATACCCGACAAGCCTGTCCTTGACCTTTTGTATCATCTCAGTCTTGTCAAGAACACCTTTGATAAGCATGAGCTTGTGAGCAATATAGTCATTATAGCATTTGGCGCAGTTCGGGTAACTGTCTCTTGACTTCTGCTGAAGATATTTAATCTCCCTTACCAGCCTCACATAAGCGCCGACAGGATCCCTCTTCAGGTGATACCCGACAATATTCTGTATAAACCCGACCCTCTCAGCAACACACCTCTCGCAGTTATTGGGTCCCTTATCAACCATAAAAAGCTTCTTGGTTCTTGCAAGACTCTTTATTGCACCTGCCACATCCTTAAGCATTCTCGTCTGGAAATAGTCATACTCATATTCCCTGTTAGAAGAGAGAACAACATTTGCAACCGCGCCAGCCTCTATCAGCTTCTCGATTGTTCTTGACATGCAGGTTTCAAAATCCTCTATACTTGACCCGTAAAAACAGCCCCTGCAGTTAACCTTTACTCTCTTCTGCTCGCGTTCATACTCATAGTCGCAGACCATAGAAAATCTATGGTCAAACATATATAAATAGGATTCGCCTACAAATAATACATGCTGAACCCGTTCAAAAAAAAGGAGAATTTGCAGTATAACAATATAACAACCAATCCGCGGCTTGTGAGTGCAGACTACAAAACATACAGGAAAGACGAAAAACTAAGGATTGAGTCAACTTTCTTTGAAAAGATGTGCTTCTTATCCGGAAAGCTCATCCAGTTGAAATTCGGCAAAAAGATGCAGGACAATCTGGAAAAGAACATTCGTGTCGGAAGACTGTCCATAAAACCCGAGGATGTTGGTGCTCTTTTACTTGTGTCCCTCGGCCTCATGGCATTAATACTCCTGCCCCTGTCTTTGTTCTATTTCGAGGGCTCAATGCGGTTTGGAATATGGATTTTCCCTGTAGCATGGTCATACTATGTTCTCACGTATCCTGCTTTCAGGGCGCAGGTTATAAAAATCCAGGCAGCAGACGAAAGCCTGAAAGTTGTTCTTTATATGGCAATGTACCTTGAGTTAAACCCCAACCTCGAAAATGCAGTCAAATTTGCAGCAGAGCACATAGAAGGCCCGCTTGAAAATGACCTTTCAAAAATGCTGTGGGACCTCGAATTCGGAGTGTACACAGACGTCCGCCAGGCTCTCGGACACTACATGCAGCTATGGCTTGACTGGAACGTCGAATTTGTCAAATCCCTGGAGCTTTTAATAGATTCACTGTCCCGCGCAGGCGATGACCGCAAAAAACTGCTGGACAAATCCCTTACCTACATCCTTGACAATTCTTATGCCAACATGAGAGATTATTCACGCGCCCTTGAAAATCCCATAAAAATAATACAGGCAATGGGCATACTTCTCCCGCTGATGGGCCTGATAATGCTGCCTATGGTATCCATATTTTTGAGCGGCGAGAACCAGATAGCAGACCCGATGTTTATTGGTGTCGGCTATACAATAATGCTTCCGATGATTCTCTTCTTTTTGATGAGGCGCATACTCATGAGAAGGCCCGGTGCTTTTGCGTTCCCTTCGCTTAAAAACGCGCGCAACCTGCCGCCGGACAATGTCTTCCCGATAAATATCGGCAAAAAGCATATCTATCTCCACCTGAAAACAACAGCCATATTGGTAGCCATCATATTCATGATTCCCGGCCTGATGCAGCTATACGACTATAACGAGCACGTCAAGTATATCGATAAAATCTGCCACTCGGAAAAAATGTGCTTCAAAGGCCAATGGGCTATGTTCATGGAAGAGCAGTATGACCCCAAATACGTCTTTAACAACATGCTGCAGGTAATGACAATAATATGGGGCATAGCTCTTGGCATAATCATATTCTGCTACGGCAGGAGCGCAAAAAAGCAAAAGCTGCGCCAGGAAATTACAGAAATAGAGCGCGATATGTTCATAGGCCTCACAGAACTTGAGAATTCCTTAAGCCGCGGCACACCGATAGAGCGCAGTGTATATCATGTTCTTGGAGAATACGAGCGCATGCGGATGAAGGAATCGCCGCTCTTCAGGTTCTTCATGGACATATTAAACAATATGCAAAAAATCGGGGACACTTTCGCAAACGCGGTTTTTGACAAAAATCACGGCTCAATAATAAAATACCCGTCAATACTTCTTCGCAATGTAATGAAGATGATAGTGGATGCGATACCCCGGGGGAGCGAAGTCATCACCCAGAACATCTCGATTATCACGCGCTACATAGTAAACACCCGCAAAGTCGAAGAGCTCATAAAGGATCTGCTGGAACAGGTCGCAAGCGCCATGAAAGTAATGGCATCATTCATAGCTCCCCTGATATCTGCAGTATGCGTCGCAATGGCAGCCCTGATAGTCCAGATGC
>JAIWAJ010000066.1:0-7749 GCA_048634435.1 Methanosarcinales archaeon | reverse complement strand
CTCTCCCCGCATCCGATATAAACAACAATCTCAGCATCAGACCACTTTGCAAGACTCTGCTGCGTAACAGTCTTACCTGCTCCGAAAGGCCCTGGAATAGCAGCGACACCGCCCTTTGCAAGCGGGAACAAGGCATCGAAAATCCTCTGCCCTGTAGTCAAAGGTACTGTGGGCACAAGCTTCCTCCTTGACTTCCTCGAGTAGCGCACAGGCCACTTATGCGCAAGCCTGAGCATGGTCCCGTCCTCAAGCGTCCCTATTTCTTCAGTAACATTGTAGCTTCCGCTCTTAAGCTCAGCAATTTTGCCGGACACGTCAGGCGGCACAAGAATCTTATGCAAGACACCCTGCGTCTCCTGGACAGTCCCAAGAATAGAACCGCCGCTGACCTTATCGCCCTTCTTCAGGCTCGCCTTGAAATCCCATTTCTTCTCCTGGTCAAGGCCAGGCGCATCAACGCCCCTCTTGATAAAGTCACCCATCTGCTCCTTCAAAACAGGAAGCGGTCTCTGTATCCCGTCATAGATTGACTTGAGAAGACCGGGGCCGAGCTCAACAGAAAGCGGCATACCAGTATTGATAACCGGCTCACTTGGCTTAATGCTTGTAGTATCTTCATAAACCTGGATGATGGTCTTTTCACCGTCTATCTGGATGACCTCACCCATCAGCTTTTCTTTTCCCACGCGCACCACATCATACATGCGCGCACTTATATTCTTTGCAACAACCACAGGACCCGCGATCCTGTAGATGAATCCTTCCTTTCCTTTTTTTCCACTCTGAACATCTTTTACTGCCATTCATATCACCTGTAAATCATTTATCCCATACGTCAATACCAATCGATTTCTTAACCTTTCTCCTCAGGTCATCTTCACCTGCACTGTCCGTTGAAAGCACCACGCAGACAGGCCGCACTGAATTTTCAAGCTTGTCGCGAACCCTTACAGGCAGCCTGCTGACATCATCGCGCATCAGGACAAGCACACCGATGGACTCATCACCAAGCGCTTTCGATGTTTCCCCTGCAAGTCTTTCAGGAGTGACATTAATTATCCTCCTGACACCTGCGAGCCTGAAACCGATTGTAAATTCATTATCACCAAGTACAGCTATTTCACTCATTTATACCACAATACTCTCACTCATAAATTTTTCATCAAGTCCTGTAACCTTTGCACGGACAAGCATGCGCAAATTCCGGATCTCAATATCCTTTCCAACCATATACCCTAAAATAGGTCCGACAGACAAAGGATTCTGATGCATCATAAGATCAGCCTGCCTGAGCCAGTGCTTTTCAAGAGCTATCTCGCATGCGCCAAGCTCGTTTTTATTCCGCAAATCATCCATGCCCTTTTCAAGCACAATATCGTACCCCGTACCCGAAAGCCCCAAATACAATTCCTCGCAATCCTTTGCATCAGCAAGCATCAATAATTTCTTGTGCGAAAGCTTTTCACCTGAAAATACAAGCTTATCAACAATATCCTCTTTAGGCAGCTTCTCCCTGACAAGGCGAAAAAGCACTTTCAGGTTCAAAAAATCAATTTCTGTTTTTATGAACTGGCGCACATACCTGCCCCGCTTTGGCATCTTGAGTGAAAGCTCCATCAGCGAGTTATAATAGCTCTTATCAAGCGAATTCTCAACACTGCACAAACACTTTGTTTTCTCGCACTCATCAATTGCATCTAAAACCTCTTTACCTGTGACAACCTTCGACGCAATCACAATTTCCCTGCACGTCTCCTTTTTAAGCAGCATCTCAAGCGCTGCAGAATCAAGCCGTCCCGCAGGTACAAGAACTTTCCTGATATCGTCATCACTCATTCCCGCAATTTTACCCCTCAAAATCGTCTTCAGGTTATAGATATCATACCTCACAAGATATGCCCTGATAATCATCTCAACCTTGTCGCTCGATATCCTTATAAGCTTATTAAAAGACCGCGCAGCATTCAGGTTAAGGGCAGCTTCGATAAGGTCAGCGCCGCTGAACTTCATTGCAAGTTCGTCAATCTCCTTTTTGTACACAGACTCGCCCATGAACTTTGTGATGCCGTCCGGGCTCATCTTCATCAATTTATCGTACTCATGTCTTTTAATCATGAAACTCTTCATGACACGCACCCTCGTGTTTACATAAGGGTATGTTCCAAGCCCGATTTTTGAATTTTCCGGCATTATATTCACAACTTACAGATTTTTAAACAAAATTTTCGAAACATCTTTCAGGTACTCGTCACTCACGTCCTCAAGCACACTGTCAAACGTGCAGTCTATCCGCACATTTCCTTCCTTGTTTTCAACAATGACTCCCCCGCCAATATCTGCATCTTTTACCTCAAGCCCGCCGGCAATTGATTTGACAAGAGCCAGGTCTTTCGCATTAACATAGACGCACCTGGCGTCCGCCATCTCATCCATTGCCTTTTTGATCATTTTTCCATAAATCTTTTTTTTGGTTTTATCATCGAACTCAAGGACTTTCTCTTTCAGCGCCTCAAACACCGTATCAATAACTTCCTTTTTCGCATCAAGCTCAATTCTTTTGCACCGGAGCTTCGTTGACGCAATCTCTTTTTTCTCCATTGCCTCTATTACAGCCTCTGCTTCACTTACAGCATTTTTCTCAACAAGAGATGCATCTGCCTTTGCTTTTTTCAGTATTGACACAGCTTCGCTTTTTCCTTCCTTCTTTAGCAGAAGAGCATCCTCTTTTGCCTTATCGATTATTTCATCCACTACTTTTTCCAATGTCATTCATGACACCTCTTTTCAGTTTGCCTTACACCTGCACAGATTAAGAGAGAAAGATGGTGCATATTGCAGCACCCCTTTCACCCGTTTCAATCTATGCAAGAATCAGATACGCAATAACGAATCCGAAAAGCACGATTGTCTCAGGCAGTACAGTCATTATCAGGCCTTTAACAAAAAGCTCTTCTTTTTCAGCCATGGCTCCGACAGCAGCAGCACCTATCTCTTTCTCTGCATATGCTGCAGCCATTGCAGAACTTCCGATAGCAATTGCAGCTCCAAGAGCCTTCATTCCGGCATCAGCGATTAATACTTCCATTTTAATTACCTCCTAAATATTTCATGATTTACATATTCTCCTTAAGCCCAAAGGGCATATACTTTTTTCCTCCCCCATGATAGAACTTAAGGAAAAATTCAACATAATGCAATCGCATTGAATGAATAAACGGCGACAGAAGACCAAGACAGATATTGACGCTGTGCCCTGCCACAAGCACAACAGTCCCCATGACAAATCCCAGGCCTCCCGCATGGAACATCGGGTGCGCCATCTCATTTACAACTTCTGCCAGTATGACAGAAACAAGGCCGACAGCCATCAATCGCGCATAAGAAAGCGCATTCGTAAGCGGGGATATCAACTCAAGAGCCCCTTTTATGCCCTCGCCCCACACAATCATAATCATTCCCAGGACAAGCAGGATATAGCAGCATGAGGGTATGGATTCAACCATACCGAAAAATGCAAGAAGCGCAGGGAAAAAACCAGCCATGTAGACAATCCACCCGAGCTTTTCAAGTATTGCAGCCTTCAGCCCATGCATCTTTAATTCATTGAAAAAACCTATCAGATATCCTGCACTGATATGAAGAACACCCAGCCCAAGCGCATACACTATCAGCTGCGTCGCACCAGCTGTTTCAGATCGTGTCAAAAGATGGTACGGGAAATGAATGCCCATTTCATGAAACAGCTCAATGCCGAAAAACTCATCATACAGGAGCCCGAAAACAATCGTGGAAATGGATGCGATAATCATAACATTCAGGATATCCTTTGCTTTTGGAACCTTGAACTTGAGCAAAGTAAAGATAATAAGCGTAAGTACACCATACCCCCAGTCACCGAGCATGAACCCGAAAAACACAGGAAACATTAAAAACATAAAAAACGTAGGGTCTATTTCCTTATACGACGGGAGGGAATACAGATCCATGAAAAAGCCGAATGATTTCGCAGGTCCCTTGTTGTCAAGTTCAATGGGAGCATTCCCCACATCTTCGTATCTTTTAATGAATATTTTGCTGTTCGTTGCACTGTGCAGCCTGTCGCACATCATATCGTATTTTTCAGAAAGTATCCAGCCATCAACAATAAACGCATTACTGCTCATAGAAAATCTCAGCGGCGCCTGAGCAATTTCAGCTTCATCCGCAAGATGCTCTTCATTTGACTTTATGTACGAACCCCACTTTCTGCTGATTTCAGCAAGCTCACCATTGATTTTTTCTTTCTTTTTATCAAACTTGCTTATCTTCAAATTAATCTCATCAATCATTTTTTCAGTTGTACCGGAAAGTTCAGAAAACCGCTCAGTATTTATCTCACTGAACCCTGACTCGTTTAGTGCAGCAAAGACATCATCTGCTTTCTCATTTTCAACAAAAACACCTGCAACATGTCTCTTTCCATGTTCTCCTGTATATACCTTGCACTTTTCAGTAATCTTCTTGATCTTTGGCTCAAAATTCATGTCCCCTACATACCCCACAAAATACTTCAGTGAATTATATTGTGAGAACACATCAAGTTTCAACCCGAGACTCGAAATCACAGAAAGTTCATCCAAAAGAGCACAAAGCCTGCCCTGCTCTTCATCAATGGATTTCATTTCTTCTATTTTCTCAACAACATCACTTTCAACTTTCGAAATATTCCCGTCCAGTTTATCAATATCATCCGCCTTCAATTTACCTGATTTTGCGTCTTTGGTTTTCGGCATATATGACTCAATTGACCTCAACTTCACAAGGCTTCTTGAAATGGTCTCTGATTCCTCAAGAGGAGACCCGATATCAAACTCGCTCTCTTCACCCTTTGTAACATAATCGTCTATATGAAGAAGCTTCATGCCGTGCAGTTCCCGTATCATACCCCTCATGACGCTTCTGGGCCCGACAATTGACACACGGGTCATTCTTTTCGTTTTAAGCATATATTCTCACATAATCTCACATAATAAGAAATCACTCGAATTTCTCTACAAATTTCTCAAAAACATAATCACTGGCAGTAGCCACATTTTTTTCTGCCTTCTTCCTGGACGCATTATACTCATCTTTACTGTCTGAAATGATTTTCTCCTTTTGCGCTTTCAGTTTTTTCTCTGCATCAGCAATCATCTTGTCTGCCTTTTTCTTTGCAATGCCTTCAGCATCTCCTGCAATTTTAAGTGCGGCACGTTTCGCCTCGCTTATCAGCTCTTCCTTTTCACGAGCAGCTTTTTCTCTTATCTCTTCTGTTTTTTTTTCTGCTTTTTTAATTTCAACTAAAACATCATCATCCATAAGATCACCGGACCCCTTATTTATTGAGCACAAAACACTTTCTTATTCCACCTTACATTCAGCTAAAGAAAGAACGCTATATAATGAATCCATTAATAATATAAATATTATCTATATAATTTATATATATCTATATAGATTAGGCATAGAATGAATGGATGATACTATGGAACTGAGGAAAATTCAGTCAACAGCCGGCGGTGCTACCCACATTATATCCCTCCCGAGATCATGGATACAGAGGCATAAGCTGGACCAAAGCGATAAGATAGGCATAATCGAGCGCAAGGACGGCATCTTATTCATCCTCCCTGCCCCCCACAAGAAAAAGAAAATAGAGTCATGCATTGATGCGGGCGGGAAAGACCTGAACTTCCTCCTGCGGATGATAATATCAGAATATGTCCGCGGCGCAGACATAATCAAATTCTCGCGCGCCTCATTTTCATGGAAAGACAAAAAAGAGATCCGAAAGTTCATTCACAACGCGATAATCGGTCTTGACTTAAGCGAGCACAGTGCTGAATTCGAGATACATTCCATAATCGATGTATATGAACTTGACATTGAAAAAATAGTCATGCGCCTCTACGACCTGGTCTGCTGGATGTTTGGAAGCTCATTCACAGCAATAGAAAGCAGGAATGAAGACCTGTTCATAGACATAATAGGGCGCGACATAGAAGTAGACCGTCTCACACTGCTTGCATCAAGGCAGATGCATCTTGCAGCAAAGAACCCTGAATTTGCAAAAAAAATAGGCATTTCCGGCTACGAGGCGCTCTATTACAAGGTGCTCATCAATGACCTTGAATCAGCAGGCGACTGCTCAGTCAGCATATCAGAAGCTTACCTTAAGCTTGCGCAATCAAAAATACCAAAAGACCTCATAAGCAGTTTATCCACGCTCTTTGCTGACCTGAAAGGGAATCTCGAAAACGTAATTGACTCCTTCACATACCGGAACCTGAACAAGGCAAATGACGTAATTGAAGAATGCATGCGCCTGTCAAAATACGACCTTTCAGCATCAGGAAAAAGCCTCTTCATAACTGATAAGAGGATTACCCAGAATTCGTTGATAGTAGGCTCCTTTGCGATAGTCCTTGAGAATCTTGCGCAGATAAACAATCTGACGCGCAGCATAGCAGAAATAGTTATTGACCGCGGGCATTCCGAAAAAGATGTATGATGCATTACCCGGCTAAAAATATTTCAATCTGTTGATAGCCAGTTTAAATCGTCATCTATATGCAATCTTGATCCTGAGATGATTGTTCTAGATCCATCTTTTATGAAATTATTTTCATCGATATCCATCCCAAATCCTTCAAGATATTGTATAACCTTATCTGAAAAACCAGATCCTTCATCCCATAGTCCACTGCTACCCATTATTTCAACAGATACATGCATTATTGGGTAATCAATCCAATCTACACCATAACGCTTACGAGTAAGAACACCGCCCCTAGATCCGCCTGGAAGCGCCACACGAAGGTCTACTGTGCCTCCATTCTTGCCACACAATTCATATTTTCTCTCTCCTATATATGGTTTCGGACCGTTCTTAGATTTAGATACAGGACTTGCACTAATCCCTTCTAAATCTCGCAAAAAAGTTTCGAAATCTCTATAAAGTTTTTTAGCATCTTTCTCCGATAACTCTGCTTCCTCAGGTTCATATTCCCTTCTTGCTCCGATGTATCTTACCATCTCAATCTACCCGTCAGATACTGATAAGCTAATCTTTATAAATGTTTGGATTTTCACTACGTCTCAATAACAGATAAAAGAACCACCAAGGACTCGCTGATAGTAGGCTCCTTCGCAATAGTCCTTGAGAATCTTGCGCAGATAAATAATCTGACGCGCAGCATAGCAGAAATAGTTATTGACCGCGCCCATTCCGAAAATGACAACAAAACACAATAACATTTAT
This sequence comes from Methanosarcinales archaeon, assembly GCA_048634435.1. Lineage (GTDB taxonomy): Archaea > EX4484-52 > EX4484-52 > EX4484-52 > B79-G9 > B79-G9. The sequence continues at coordinate 470 of JAIWAJ010000066.1, read as the reverse complement.
ATACTTATGTATCCAAAAAGATACATATGTATACAATAGGAAACAAACAATTCAAACTAATCAGTCTTTATCTTGGAGACTACAGGAAAAAATACCATCTGCGCAACATCTCACGACTTTCACAAATCCCGTTAAAAACAACCCAGAATATTTTGAAAAGTCTTGAAAGCGAAAAAATCCTAAAATCAGAGACTGTCGGCAGAAACAAGTATTTCATGCTGAACTTTGGGAATATACAGGCAAGACTCTATCTGATGCAGGCAGAAATGTTCAAAACATCACTTTTTCTGGAAAAATATCCTTTAATACAGCCATTCGCAAAAGACATCAAAAAAATATCAGCGCCAATAATTGTTTTTGGAAGTTTTGCAAAATTCAGGGCAAACAAAACATCTGATTTTGACCTTCTTATTGTAAGTGAAAAAAAACAGGACCTGCCCCGGCACCTGCTGCCCTGTGAATTCCATGAA